>JAZRGF010000107.1:0-1378 GCA_045644005.1 Bacteroidaceae bacterium
TTCCGATGCATCGAACCGCTTCGGCCAGGATGTGAACAAGCAGTTCGACCCCACATGGTCGTTCGGTGCATCGTGGAAGATGGCACAGGAGCCATTCATGATGGAGAACCTGCCTTGGCTCGACCAGTTCAACATACGTGCTACATACGGTATACAGGGTAATGTGGTAAACTCCTTGAGCCCCGAAATGATTGTGCGCTACCAGGGCCTGCACACCAGCTACAACGAGTATTACCTTACCATTTCGAGCCTCCCGAACAACCAGCTAAAATGGGAGCGTACGAAGTCGGCCAACCTTGGTCTTGACGTTGCGCTGTTTGGTATAACAATGAACTTCGAGTACTATAACCGCCGTTCAAATGCCATCATTCGCCAGGACATTGCACAGGAGTACGGTATGGAATCCATGCCGCTCAACGGTGGTCTCATAACAAACCAGGGTGTCGAGTTCACATTCAACTATACCCCGATACGCACCAACAACTTCGCATGGACAGTAGGTATGAACGCCGGCAAGAACTGGAACCGTTCGGAGACCGATGACCGCACAGCCAAGGCCGATGAATTGACACACTATGACTTCCTCAGCGGCAACAGCAGCCGTCCATTGAAGCAGGGTTACCCGCTGTCGGCTTTCTGGTCCTACCAGTTCACAGGCCTTGACGGCACAAACGGTTACCCGACATTTGCCAATGCGACATATGACGATGTCGATGGTGACGGCAGTGTAGACCCGACAACATTCCTTGTATATTCGGGACAACAGGAACCCGATTTCTCGGGTGGCTTCAACACCAGAATCCGTTGGAAAGACTTCAATTTCGGCATTGATTTTGCCGCGAGCCTTGGAGCACAGAAGCGCTTGCCGAACCCCTACTCCACATTCACATACGGCAAGATGCCCGACATATACAGCAACCTGTCGAATGAACTCAACAGCCGTTGGAAACAGCCCGGCGACGAGGCACACACAAACATTCCGGCACTCTACACATCGGTGCGCGACCTCTATAATCTGAACCTGCCCAACGGACTCTATGACAACATCTACTCAATGTGGGCACAGTCGGACGCAAGGGTTGTGGATGCATCGTTCCTGCGCTGTACACAGATTTCACTCTCGTACAACGTACCACGCAAAGCATGCCAGAAGTTGGGCCTCTCGCGCATATCAATAAGCGCCAACGTAAACAACCTGTTTGTGATTGCAAGCAAGGAGTGGAGAGGCTATGACCCAGAACTTGGCAACAGCATACAGCCAAGAGTTTACTCAATAGGACTTGGTATAGGACTTTAAGAATTTAAGACTATGAAGAAAATATTCAACATATTTGCAGCAACTGTTGCACTCCTTTCGGCAACATCGTGTGGAGATTTC
>JAZRGF010000108.1:0-2050 GCA_045644005.1 Bacteroidaceae bacterium
ATTAATGTTGTAACACTCATAATAGTTATAAATTTTTATATATAATTAAAACGCACCGCCATATCCCTTTGCCGGCATTGTGTGCCGGTGCAGGTGAATATTGCAATGCGTGGAACTTCGTTGGAACCGTATGTATTTTCAGTTCTTTGCCTTCAGGGTGTTGTCGATGAGGCGTGTGAGTTCGGCTATTCTGCGTCTCACTTCAACCGATGCAACCCCGTCTGTGCCGTTTACGGCATGGAATGCGATGTCGAGTGCGACCATAGTCATTACCCTTACACCTCCTTCTCCCGAAAAAAGGGTTTTATATCTTGACAGCGTCTCGTTGACAAGGCGCGCAGCCTGCCTGTACGACGGCTCTTCGCTCGCTTTAATTGTCAACGGATATGATGTACCGTCTATAATCAGGTTTATTCCAAGTTCTCTATCTTCCATATGCACCTCCCTTTCAGTTATCTCTTAAGCGACTCTATGCATCGGTCGATTTCACGCACCAGCCTTGTTATCTTCTCCTTGGCTCCCTCTATTCCGCTGTCGCTAAGGCTGATAATCTTGGCTTGCTTGAGATTGTTGTAGCTGCTCTCGAGTGCTACGCAACGCATCTGTAGCTCTTTGAGTGCATTCTCCTTCTCCTCAATGAGGCGGGCGAGCTCTCTGTTTTGCTCGGCCTTCTGCTTGTATTCATGTATAAGCAGATGGAGTTTGCCTTCAAATTCGCTGATAATGGTTGTTTCGTTCCCGGTCATATTACAACAATCGTTCCACAAACAGATGTGTACAATTTGTGATTTCTCGCAAATTTAGAAGATTTTTACGAAATGTAAAAGATTTGTATGTTTTTTTTATACAAAAGTGTGGTGTTTTGTTATAGTTTTGGGGCTGCAGTGGCAAGCAAGACATCAGGTGAGCTGCAGCAGCTGCTCACCTGACGTCTGTATCACCTCATTTGCTCCAGAGGTTTCCCCATTCGTCCCTGCTCCTGCCCGCATCGGTTGTGCCATATTCGATGTCTTCGCCCATGTTGACTCTAATGGAGCCTGCAATGAAAGTGCTTGTGGAAATTTCCTGCTCGTTTACGGTAGGTTTTGAATATGTATGTTTCATATCAGCCATTCTTTTTTATAGTATGATTTTTTTGCCGTTTCTTATGTAAAGACCGCCCTTGACCGGGTTCATTACACGGCGGCCTGTGAGGTCGTAGAGTGTCACGTTTTCCTCGCCAATGCCGTCAATGTGCTCGGGCGAAATCTCTTTGATGCCGGTTGTACCTTCTAACATTATTCTCATGCTTGAGGCTTGTGCATCGATGCCTTTGAAATAGGCACGGTAGGGCAGGACATTGAGACTGTTCGTGACGTGGTTGATCTCTGTGTTAGCCGATGAGAATGCATAGTAGTACCCTTGGGTGCAGTCTATAGTCTGGCTCTTGTATGACCCTATGAACTCCCAACCGTCGGCGCACACCGTGTTTGTGTCGGCGGTGATTGTTGTGCGTCCGGCAGTGATGGGGGTGTTTTCTGCGCCCTCGCGCAGTGTGTAGAGATAGGGGGTGTTTGCTGTGGGGATATCCTCCTCCTCGAATCTGATGAATCCTTCGCCGCTCTCCTTGAGGGTGTAGAAGGCATAGTTTGCGCAGCTTGCCGGGTCGGGAGCAAATGGCAGCATGATGGTGCCGTAACGTCCTGAACTCATGGTTCGTGTGTAGCTCACGTCGGCAAAGGTGTTGGGTGTCGAAGGGTCGAAGTCAACTCTCTCGCTGTCTGTGAGTATAAGATGGCATACAGATGTCCTGTCTAATGAGTTTGCATTTGTTTCAGGGTTTGATGCAAAGTAGAAAATCTGGTTCTGGCCAGTGAAGACATAGTATGTCGCCAATTTTTGTATGCTGCTTGGGAGTGTAATTGTCCTTATGCTGTTTGTTCCACAGAAAGCGTATTGCTTGAGCTCGGTTATGCCGTCAGGTATTACAAGGTCAATGACGGGCTCTCCGTTCAAGTACAGGTTGCCGTTATTGCACAAAGGGTTTGCACTGCCGTTATGGAAATCGATG
>JAZRGF010000109.1:0-14661 GCA_045644005.1 Bacteroidaceae bacterium
GCAACAACTGTTTCTCCGCTTTCGCTTGACCTTGCACAGAACGGCATATCATTCACCCCAATAATTGGCTTGGACTACAAGGTCGGTAACTTCAACTTTGCTGCAAAGTATGAGTTCAAGGCGGTAACGAATCTGAAAAACAAGACAAGCAACCTGGGTATCTTTGGCGAGAACTACAACAACGGCATAGCAGCTGCAGGAGAAGCTATAGGTACAAAAGTATACACAGCAGCATACCAGCAGGCATTGGCGCAAGGTGCACCGGCAGAAATGGCAACACAAATTGCATCACAGACAGCATCACAGGTAGCAGGCAGCGCCGGCGGTACATTGGGCATGCTCTCTACACTCGAAAACGGCAAGACACTGCGTAACGACACTCCTGCACAGCTCTCATTGGCAGCGTCATGGCAGGCTACATCGTGGTTACAGGCAATGGTAAGCGGAAACTACTATTTCGACAAGGATGCAACAGTGCAGTCACTCCTTGGCGGCGCCGACAACAACATAAATCTTGCACGTAACACATACGAAGTTGCTGCAGGCCTCGAGTTCAAGGTTTGCAAGAACCTTCTCCTATCGGCCGGTGTACAGTATACCGATTTCGGCATCACAAACCAGTACACAAGCGACCTCAACTTCAACAACGACTCGTTCATGACAGGCCTTGGCGGCAAATACAGCATCAACGACAAGTGGGACATCAACGCAGGTTTCTGCTTTGCAGTCTACAAGGAGGACAACAACAGTTTGAGAGCTGCAACATACAAGCGAGACACATACAACGCAACAATAGGTGTTGACTTCAAGTTCTGATAACTGAAACTAATACATAACAACAACACTCACGGAACAGAAAGCCCGTGAGTGTTTTTATGTTGTCAGAAAGTAAGGCTATCTTTTCAGCACTGCGCCATTCCACTGCCGAGGTTCGGTAAATTCACCTGCTCGAACTTATAACCGAGACGTTTGAGTTCCATTGCAGCACCAATGCGGAACATGACCTTTACCACACGAGCATAGACGTGGAATGCCATCGGCGATTGAGGTTCTATCCTCTCGCGGCGAATCAATGTAACGGCAGTCTCGCCCAAACGGCGCATCATATCCTCAATTCCCTTTGCCTCGCGCGACTCAAGATGGAAGCCGATGATATCACGCACAATATGCTCATCCATGTCATCGAAACCCTGCGCGCCATAGTAGCTCTTGTACTCATCCTTGCAATGCGCAGCCCAATCCTCGTCCCAGTGATGCGCAACAGCCATTCCAAGATAACCGGCCCAGGCAATAGCCACCGTTGGGTAATCTGCAATATTTGGCACAGCGTCAACCATATATTCAGGCGCCAAATCATCCCAACGGTTACTTATATCATCGGTTGCGAGCAATGTACCGTCAAGCACGCCATACTGTTTGCAAAGACGCAACAGTTCGTCGGTTATGCGGCTCTCAAAATTCTCAAGATATACTTTATTTACCATCAGTCTTTATACTTTACATTATGTAATTTACTGCAAAGCTGCAATACGGGCAATATATTTGCCAATGATATCGAACTCAAGGTTGACCTTTGTACCCACTTCAATTGTGTGGAAATTGGTGTGCTCAAAGGTATAAGGTATGATTGCCACAGAGAACGAGTCATCTGTAGGCTCACAGACAGTTAGGCTAACGCCATTCACTGTTACAGAGCCCTTATCCACGGTCATATATCCCTTTGCCGCCATTGCTGCATCTTTGGGATAACGGAATGTGAAGTACCAGCTGCCATCGGCATCACGCACCGACACGCACTCGGCTGTTATATCAACGTGTCCCTGCACAATGTGACCGTCGAGACGACCGTTCATCATCATGGAACGTTCTACGTTAACCTTGTCACCAACCTTCAAGCAACCGATATTAGAACGCTCAAGGGTCTCGCTCATCGCCGTCACGGTATATTCATCGCCAGTAATATCCACAACCGTAAGACACACACCATTGTGGGCTACACTCTGGTCTATCTTCAATTCGCCTACAAATGAACAGGTGAGCGTCAAATGCAGGTTACCCTGCTCACGCACCAACTTGCGCACGGTAGCAAACTCTTCAACAATACCTGAAAACATAATATTTAGTATTAAAATTTGTCGTTTATGATATTCTTTTGCGAAGATAGCACAATTTTGGCACACGGCAAAGAGCCACATCCAAATGGAGAGAAAAAAGCGAAGGCGCAGCAATTATGCCACGCCATCACTATTTTGTCATTTACAGAAATTACTTTACAAGAACTTTCTTACCGGATGATGTTACATAAATTCCGTTTCTCTCGGGAACAGTAACCTTCACCCCATTCAAATCAAACAAATTGACTTCAGCCTCATTGGCATTCACGCCATCAATTGATGTCACGGTCTTCTTGTCGGCAAGGTATACGGTTGTAACATTACCAACCTCGCTTTTTAACAGGTAACTCTTATTCGCATATATACCCGAAGAAGTTGAAGTTTTCAACGTCATGATTGCACCACCGGCGGTTGTAGTAGCCACAGTACTCAAGAACTCACCCTTTGGAAGATATGCCCTGATAGTTGTACCATGCAGGAGATTATTCTCTACAAGCGGAGTGTTGTCACTATGGAGCAAAGCAACAATGTAATCTTTCTTTGCACCTGCATAGACAACAGGCATATAGGCAGGAACTACACCACCCTGCACCTCTTCAATATAAGCGTAGTCATAGGTCTTTGTATCATATGTCCATTTCCCCGCACCTGTAACCACATAAGCGGTAACCTCCTCGGGGATTGCCATTGTAAATGGATAGCATGCTGCAAGAAGCTTCGCTGTAGGTATCGAAAGTTTAAACTCCTCAACCTTCTGTACCTTCCACAGGTTGCTCTCATCGGTAGCACTACCGAACTTAACACCTGTAATCTTATCCGATGCAGCAGTCATGAAGTTATTGGTACCTGCATGTCTGAAGGCATAGAGTCCCTCCTCCTCGTCCATACACACAGCCTCAAGCAGTGATGCCTCTTCCTTCTCCTTAAAATCGGAAACATTGTCGCCCGATTCACATGAGAAGTAAAGGCCTGTCTGCAAGTTCTTCAAATAGAAGCCACCATCGGTAGCCTCCCAAAGCCAAACTTGGTCGGCTGCGCCGGTCACATTCGCCTTTGCACGGTCAATATTCCATGTAATCTCACCGGTGAGTTCAAGTTGTGTATTTGCGCCACAAGTCAATGCAGTACCACCGTTAGAAATGTTATAGTAAACACCGGCATCCAATCCCTTCACCTCTTTTGCCTGACCATAGATCATCTTGCGTGTACCGTCATAGCCAACAGCAACTATGTATGCCGACTCACCGGTGAACAGCACCTTGGTATCGATATGTGTATCACGTTCTGTACCCAGACCATACATAGTAATGTGTGTGAGGTTGCCATAGCCGTCGTATGTCTCGAAAGCAACCGCATTCTTCACTTTTAAGTGCTCCACGCGTACTTTACCGTTACCCAGATCCTTGCAACCGTAACCATACTCGGCAGGCACCTCAAGCGCGAGCTTGTCGCGGTAAATGTGGTAGTTGTGAGCATTGATATAGTTGATTTCCTCCTTTGGTGTAGGATAACCCTTTGTACGTACATGCTCCTTCAAGTTGTCAATCATCTCTGCCGAGATTACAATCCAACCCGGAGAGTAGTCCTCAATGTAGGCATTGATAGGCTTGAGCATTCCGGCCTTTTCAAAGAATGGAAGGAGGTTCAGACCTGCACTGTCACACGCAAGCTTCATCCAGTTCACCTGTTGCTTGCCGGCTGTGTTATATTTTGAAGTATAGCTTGCATCGCTGCGGATACCCTCGATAACCATTGGAATGATATCGGGCGACTTGCCGGCCATTGTACCCCAAAGGTTCAGCTGCCAGAATGGAACAAGTTTCACAAAGTGGTCATAGTTGCGGCTTGTAGTTGTCACGGAACCGAGACTCTTTCCATCGGCATCATATCCTGTCACAGTCTTCTCGGCAGGAACTGTTCCGTGATAGTCGGGACCATCCTGCAACTGCCATGCGACACCCTTGCGGATACCTTCTTCAAAGTATGTCTGCATGCGGCCACCGCGCATTCCCGAATAGCTGTCAATGCCGGAATACTCATCCTCCAGACGCATCCAGTTCTTATTGCCCGAGAAGTGGAGCTGAGCCCACGCAGCATATATATTGTTTGTTGTCTCGCCACAACCCGGCCACTTGAAACCGGCAGTCACCTGGTTATTGTGACCCCACTCATGACCTACACCCCAGAAATCAAAGCTCTTTGAATCGGGAGTCATGATACCGCCCAGACTACCTATGTGACAGTAGGCACCCTCGCTACCGGCAGCCATGAATCCATAGTCTGTAGCATAGAACAACTGACGGTTCTTTACCTGACGGCCATATCTCTCAAGACCAAGAATATCACGCTCGGCCCACTGTGTCTGCTCATAAAGTGTCATCACTGAATCCACATTTGTTGGACAATGCTTGAGCCATGAGCATACAGGATATGCAAGCTGTGCATGGCGTGAGCGGGTGATGATAATTGTAGAGTCATTGCTTGCACGTCCTTTGAGCATCGCTTTCCAATCGTCATTGGTCATGGTCTCCTGATCCCAATAACCCTGTACAGGGGCATTCACAAAGTGAACCTTGACATTGGGTGCCTTCTCAAAATCATCGGTATAGTAATTGATGAACACATTACCCTCGGTCTGGGCCGTAATTACATTCAAGCCATTCTTCAATGAATATGCACTTGAGCTCTCGTTCAACAGCCAGTTTTTGATTTTAACACCGACACCATACTCGCCAATACCGCTTGCCACTACAATGCAAGTCTCGCCGGGCTTCAGATAGACACCTGTAGGGTTCTCATAGTTGTTGTACTGGCTGCTTATCTTGAGATTGTTTCTCAGTGTAGATGTTGTCATATATGCCTCATACTCGCCAACGCGGAACTTCTTGTAACCGGCTTCATCGGCAAGCAGATTATCAACCAGCGCCTTGACATCGGCATCGGCAATGCCGTCGCTGCTTGTAACACCTGACTTGAGGACTGTGTATAGGTCATCCTCGAAATACTGTGCAAAAGCCTGGGCCTTTGTATTGTCAACCTCATACGCCTCAATCTCGGCAGCCGAAGCATAACCGCTTGCACCACTCTTGATTGTAAAGCGCACACGGCCACACTCCACACCGCCGGGGATTATGAAATCGTACACGGCGCTTGCACCGTTAAGGTCATAAGTGCCGACCTTTGTAAATGTATTGCTACTGGTTGATGTAGCATAAGAGAGTTCCACCTCGTCCCAGTTACCGTTAGAACCATCGTGACGTGGAATATACCTCATGTAGTCAACATGAGAAACCTCCTTGAAGTTAACTGTATATGTCACAGGAAACTTCGTACCCGAACCCGAGTATGAACTGTGCCAGATGGTAGAAGAGTTTCCATCAATGGCTAACTTGGCTTCATTGCCCTCCTGATAACTGCTTGCATACGCACCGGTGATTGTCACCTTCTTGTCCTAGGCATTCAAGCCAAACACAGTGGCAACAAACAACAATAGAAACAGAATCCTTTTCATATATTTAAAATTTAATATTGTTCAGCATTGCTAAATCTTTGTAAAAGTAGCACTTTATTTAGAATAATAAGGTATAAAAGTAAAAAAAATAAGCAATAATATCGCTGTTAACCTAAAGACTTATGTTCATGCTGAGCGCAGCGAAGCATCTATGTTATTGCGCGTCTTAGATCCTTCACTACGCTCAGGATGACATATCCGCTAAAGAAGCCTCCATTGTGGTCAACAGCTATATTACGGCTCCAAAAAATAAAACTGCAAAGGGGAACGCTGCAGCGTTCCCCAACTAAATCACATATTCAATAGTACTTTAAAATGAATAAAAACAATGCATTGACTTTTTAGTCGTTTTCATTACACGATAAACAACAACTCCCTGTACTTGGGCAGCGTCCAAAGCTCGTTATCCACCACAAGCTCGAGATTGTCAATATGCGAACGTATCTCCTCAAGCATAGGAGCCACGGTATCGTGATATGCAATGGCCTTTTCGCGCTCCGAAGCAATGCGGTTTGCAACTTTACGGCGCTCCACAAGCTCGGTAACCAAGCGACGTATTTCGGAGACATGCTCGGCCATCTGCTTCACAAGCTCGATATTCTCGGCCGAGAGGCGGTCACCCTCCTCCTTGCCAATCACCTGTTCCATCTTTATCACATTGTCCAGCAACGAGCTCTGGTACTTTGTGGCAGTGGGGATAATGTGGTTCAATGCAAGGTCACCCAACACACGTGCCTCAATCTGTATCTTCTTGGTATACATCTCCCACTTGATTTCGTTGCGGGCACGGAGCTCGGTCTCGGTCATCACATCCATCTCGCGGAACATTGCAACACTCTCCTTGTCGAGATAACGGTCGAACACCAACGGCGCACTTGCCTCGCAGTCAAGGCCACGGCGTTCAGCCTCGCGGCGCCACTCCTCGCTGTAGCCGTTGCCGTCAAAACGTATAGGCTTGCTGTATTTGATATACTTGCGTATAATCTTCACAAGGGCATCCTCCTTTGTCGCGCCCTTTTCAATGAGTTCATCAACCTCGCGCTTGAATATTGTAAGCTGCTCGGCCATGGCGGTATTCAGGGCAATCATCGCCGACGCGCAGTTAGCCTCGGCACCCACAGCGCGGAACTCAAAGCGGTTACCGGTAAAGGCAAACGGCGAGGTGCGGTTGCGGTCGGTGTTGTCAATCATCAGCTCGGGAATTGACGGAATGTTAAGGCGCAGTTCGCGCTTGCTCAATATCTTCACAACATCGTCGGTTGTCTCCATGTGGTCAAGCACCGATGAGAGGTGCGAACCCAGGAAGCTCGATATGATTGCCGGTGGCGCCTCGGCTGCGCCAAGACGGTGCGAATTGGCAGCAGACATTATACTTGCCTTAAGCAGACCGTTATGACGGTATATGGCAGCAAGGGTGTTCACCCCAAAGGTAATGAACCGAAGGTTGTCCTTGTCGTTCTTTGCGGGAGCCATGAGCAACACACCGGTATCTGTTCCAAGTGACCAGTTATTGTGTTTACCCGAGCCGTTGACGCCCTTGAAAGGCTTCTCATGCAACAACACACGGAAGCCATGGCGGCGGGCCACCTCTTTCATCAGCGCCATTATGAGCATATTGTGGTCAACAGCCAGGTTGCACTCCTCATATATCGGAGCAAGTTCGAATTGGTTTGGCGCAGCCTCGTTATGACAGGTCTTGGCCGGGATACCTAGTTTCATAGCCTCAACCTCCAGCTCCTTCATAAAAGCCGCAACACGTTTGGGAATAGAGCCGAAGTAGTGATCCTCGAGCTGCTGGTTCTTGGCACTGTCGTGCCCCATGAGAGTGCGACCGGTAAGCAACAGGTCGGGGCGCGCAAGCAACATACCCTCGTCGACAAGAAAATACTCCTGTTCCCAACCAAGATAAGTAGTCACCTTCTTCACATTCTTGTCAAAATAGCGGCACACATCGGTCGCAGCCTTGTCAACAGCACGCAACGACTTCAGGAGCGGTGCCTTATAGTCAAGCGCCTCGCCGGTATATGAAATGAAAACGGTGGGCACACACAATGTATCGTCAATAAGAAATGCAGGCGATGTCGGATCCCAGGCACTGTAGCCACGCGCCTCAAAGGTACTGCGTATACCACCATTGGGAAAGGAGGAGGCATCGGGTTCCTGCTGCACCAGTAGCTTGCCCGAGAACTCCTCGAGCACACCACCCTTGCCGTCATGCTCAATGAAAGCATCGTGCTTCTCGGCAGTGGTCTCGGTCAATGGATGAAACCAGTGTGTATAGTGCGTAGCGCCATTCTCCACGGCCCAACGTTTCATGCCCTCGGCAACGCTGTCGGCAATAGAACTGTCAAGCGGAGCATCGTTGTCAATGACATCAATGAGTTTGTTATACACCTCTTTGGGCAGATATTTGAACATCTTTTCGCGGTTGAACACCTTCTCGCCATAATAATCGGACGGACGCAACGCGCTGTTAGGGAAGTTGACCGCTTTCTTACCGAAAGCTGCCGATATTACTTCAAAACGTAGCTTTGACATTATAATATGTTTTATTTAACTTTTTGCTATTTTAAATACCGACGCAAATATAACACCATAACCGCACAAGACAAAGACTTTTTAATAAAAGAGAACACATTTTCTATAAAAAGGCGATTTAATAAAAGAAAATCCTAAAAAGAGAACACGAATCAGCTACAACAATCAGAAAAAGCAGTCACATTTGAGAAACAATGCACAAATACGCAAATTAACATTTTGCAAGCATAAACAAGAATATCAATTACATTTTAACACCGACACAACCCATTCAAAAAGCGATACCACAAAGTCAACATTGAAAAAACTCCCCAAAACTGAAAAAAGGATTAAAAAAACTGAAAAAAGAATATTGTTTTTACAATATTTAAAATAACTTTGTAAGGAAAAGGCAACAGAAACGCCATTGGATGCCCGAAAACAGAAAAGGACAAACACAACAATTAACCATAAATATTTATGCTCAAGCAAATTATCAATGCAAGAATCCTCACTCCACAAGGTTGGATGCAGGATGGCTCTGTAATCATCAGAGACAACAAGATTCTTGAGGTTACAAACTGCGACCTCGCCGTTGTAGGTGCAGAAGTAGTTGACGCCAAAGGTATGCACGTAGTACCAGGCGGTGTTGAAATCCACATTCACGGTGGTGGCGGATGCGACTTCATGGAGGGTACCGAAGAGGCTTTCCGCGGCGCAATCAAGGCACACATGAAACATGGTACAACAAGTATCTTCCCAACACTTTCATCGTCAACCGTTCCTATGATTGAGGCAGCTGCCGAGACATGTACAAAACTCATGGCCGAGCCTAACAGCCCTGTACTTGGTCTGCACCTCGAGGGTCACTATTTGAACATGGCAATGGCCGGCGGCCAGTTGCCCGAGAATATCAAGGACCCCGATCCAAACGAATACATTCCTTTGGTTGAGAAATGGGATTGTATCAAGCGTTGGGATGCAGCTCCCGAGCTCCCCGGTGCAATGCAGTTCGGCAAGTACATCACTTCAAAGGGCATTCTTGCATCAGTAGCACACACACAGGCCGAGTATGACGACATCCACGCAGCACGCAAGAACGGCTATACACACGCCACACACTTCTACAACGCGATGCCAGGTTTCCACAAACGTCGCGAATACAAGTATGAGGGTACGGTAGAGAGTATCTACCTGCACGAGGATATGACAGTCGAGGTTGTTGCCGACGGCATCCACGTGCCCCCGACAATCCTGCGACTCATCCACCGCATCAAGGGTGTTGAGCGCGCCTGCGTAATCACCGACGCTTTGGCATGTGCAGCAAGCGACAGCACAACAGCATTTGACCCACGCGTAATCATTGAGGACGGTGTATGCAAGCTCGCCGACCGCACAGCACTTGCCGGTTCAGTAGCTACAATGGACCGCCTCATCCGCACATTGGTACAGAAGGCCGAGATTCCACTTGATGACGCTGTACGCATGGCATCGGAGACACCTGCGAAGATTATGAACGTATATGACCGCAAGGGTTCTTTGCAGAGAGGCAAGGATGCCGACATCATGATTCTCGACGACGATTTGAACGTACGCGCAGTCTGGGCTATGGGTCAGCTCGTAGAGGGTACATACAAGCTATAATAATCAACAAAAGATTACATGAGCGTGAGCGGGTGTCGCAATTGACACCCGCTTTTTTATTGCCTGTAAAAAACAAAATGCACACGCCAGTTGTTATTATTGGCAAGAATTACAAAGAAAAAAACATAAAAAAATGTAAAACAGACAGTTTTTGGGGCATTTTATTAAATCACGAAGAAACAGAACCCACTTTATTCATTATCTTTGCATAAGAGAGAACAGTATATGAAAGCCAACAAACCGACACTTGACATGAATCCTTTTTTGATGCCATACGAAACACCTTATGGCGCAATTCCATATGACCGCATAACACTTGAGCATTACATCCCCGCAGTAAAGGAAGCCATAGCACGCGAGGAGGCAGCAATCAACAACATCTGCAACAACAGCGACAGCCCGACATTCGGGAACACCATTGCAGCACTTGACTATGCAGGACTGCTGCTTGGCGACATCATAGGCGCATTCAACGCCGTTGCCAATGCATGCAGCAATGACGAGATACTTGCCATTGAGGAGGAGATGCAGCAACTGTACGTTGCCCACAAGAACAATATATCCCTCAACGAGATACTCTCCGCACGCGTGAAAGCCGTCCATGAGAGCGACAACAGCCACCCCACCACCGAGCAGCGCCGTCTGCTCGAACAGACATATGACAGTTTCGTACGCAATGGCGCCAACCTCGCAGGGGAGGAGCGCGACGAATACCGCCGCCTCACCGAGCGCCTTGCAACACTTGCAATAAAATTCCAGGAGAACAGCATAAAGGACACCGACGACTACACACTGCACATTGAAAACGAAGCAGACCTTGAAGGCCTGCCCGAGGATGTAAAGGATGCAGCCCGCAACAACGCCAAAGAGAACGGCAAGGAGGGTTGGCTGTTCACACTGCACCGCCCCAGTTACTTGCCCTTCATCACATTCTGCCGCAACCGCGAGCTGCGCAGACAGATGTACATGGCATATGACACCATTGGCGCAAAGGGCAACGCACACGATAACAGCGAAACAGTGAAAGAGACGGTGAACTGCCGCCTTAGACTTGCCCGCCTGCTCGGCTACAACACATACAGCGACTATGTGCTCAGCGAGCGCATGGCGCAGAACACCGACGCCGTATTCTCCATGCTTGGCAAGCTCACATGGTCCTACATGCCTGCAGCGCGCAAGGAGATTGAGGAGGTAACAGCATTTGCAAAGAGCATTGAGGGCGAGGGCTTTGACTTCCAGCCATGGGATTTCGCCTTTTACAGCGAGAGACTCAAGGAGCAGAAGTTTGACCTCACCGACGAAATGGTGCGCCCATACTTTGAGCTCAACCAGGCGATATACGGTGCATTCTACCTTGCAACAAGGCTCTACGGCATCACCTTCAAGCAGAACCACGATATTCCGCTCTTCACCCCCGATGCCAAGGTATGGGAGGTGTATGACTATGACGGCACCTACCTTGCACTGCTCTACTGCGACTTCTTCGCACGCAAGGGCAAGCACGCAGGTGCATGGATGGACAGCATAAAGCCACAGTACAAGGATACCACGGGTACCGACCACAGGCCACACATCACCCTGTCCACCAACTACCGCAAGCCAATGCCCGGCAAGCCAACACTGCTGAACCATGACGAGTTCAACACACTGATGCACGAGTTCGGCCACTGCCTGCATGGTATACTCTCGAACGTGACATACCCGTCACTCTGCAGTCCCAACGTTCTTTGGGATTTTGTAGAGATGCCATCGCAGATAATGGAGAACTTCGCCACCGAAGAGGAGTTCCTGCAACACTTCGCATTCCATCACCAGACCGGCGACAACATACCGGCCGAAACACTGCGCAAGATACAGGAGGCACGCAACTTCAACGTAGGCTACCAGTGCATACGCCAGGTGAGACTTGGCCTGCTCGACCAGTCATGGCACAACATATCGCAGCCATTCGATGGCGACGTGCTGGAATATGAGCACTCGGCAACCCAGGCACTCAAGGTATTGCCACACATTGGCGGCACAGGCATAACAACCAATTTCGGACACATAATGTCGGGCGGTTATGCTGCCGGCTATTACAGCTACAAGTGGGCCGAAATGCTCGACGCCGACGCCTTTGCACGTTTCAAGGAAGAGGGAATCATGAACATGAAGGTAGCCCAGTCGTTCCGCGACGAGATACTCTCAAAGGGCGACAGCGAGCACCCCATGACACTCTACCGGCAATTCCGTGGCCGCAAGCCACTCATTGAGCCGCTCCTTGAGCGCGATGGAATAAAGACAATATGCCCACACCTGTAAACATTATTATATATGAGGAGTATTGCAAAAGCCGCAAAGAGCGCTATCTTTGCACTCGCACTCACCCTGACAGCCTGTAACAACAGCGACGACATAAGCGAAATCTTCATTGGGCACGACTGGAAGCTCACCTACATTGAGGAGGGAGGCATAAGAAGCTGGCCGTCACAAGATAGCGGCTACAGCCTGATGTTCAGCGAGAACAGTTTCAACGTCACCACCCCAAACGGTGGCAAAATAAGCGGCCGCTGGAGCGCCAACGGAGCGACACACCAGTTCAGTTGCACAAACATACGCACCGAGGGAATAAGCGCAAACGACACCATGGCAACACAAATGGTGAATATGCTTAAAGAAGCAAAGACATATGACGGCGACACCCACTGGCTGCAGATAATAAAAGAGAAAAACCACTTAATGCAGTTCTATAACAGATAACTATGGAAAACAGACAACAGAAACAACACGACCTCGACCTCAGATACCTGAGAATGGCAACCATCTGGGCCGAGAACTCATATTGCCAGCGCCGCCAGGTAGGAGCACTCATAGTAAAGGACAAGATGATTATCTCCGACGGCTACAACGGCACCCCCGCAGGCTTTGAGAACATATGCGAGAACGAGGACGGCTTCACAAAACCATACGTGCTGAATGCCGAGGCCAACGCCATAACAAAGATAGCCTGCTCCAACAACAACAGCGCCGGCGCAACCATGTACGTAACCACGTCGCCCTGCATAGAGTGTGCAAAGCTCATTGTACAGGCCGGTATAAAACGTGTAGTCTACAGTAACAAATACCGTCTCACTGATGGCATTGACCTGCTCACAAGTGCGGGCATTGAGGTTGTATATATTGACATGACCGACAGCGAAAACAGCAGCAGATGAAACGCCTCCTTCCAATAATCGTAACTACAATGTGCCTTTTGCTGGGATACTATTTCGGCACAAGGAATGCACTGATAGAGGTTGTCGAGAAGCAGACATTCATTCTGCGCGACAACAAGATAAACGAAGTGCTCAGCATCGTGGACGGGATGTATGTCGACAGCCTCGACATCGACTCCATAATAGAGAAATGCATTCCACAGATGCTCACCGAGCTCGACCCGCACAGTGTCTACATCCCCGTAGAAGAGGTAGAGGCAACGAACTCGGAGCTGGAGAGCAGCTTCAGCGGCATTGGAATACGCTTCACCATCCAGGAGGACACCATAAACATCAGCGACGTAATACGCAACGGCCCATCGGAGAAGGTGGGACTGCTTGCCGGTGACCGCATCATCAAGGTCAACGACACTCTGTTTGTGGGAAAGGATGTGTGCACCAATGACAAGGCGATGAAAAAGCTCAAAGGCCCCAAAGGCAGCTTTGTAAAGATAAGCGTACAGCGTTACGGCGAGGAGGACCTCCTCGACTTCATCATACGCCGCGACCAGATACCCGTGGAGAGCATAGAGGCCTATTACCTCATAAATGACAAATGGGCATACATAAAGGTAGACCGTTTTGCCGAGAACACCTTTGCCGAATTCATACGCGCAATGGTAGAGATGGCCTACAGCAATGCACAAGGATTCATCATTGACCTTCGTGGCAACGGTGGAGGCTACATGGGCATAGCACTTGAAATGGCAAACCAGTTCCTTGCAAAGGACGACATCATAGTGTACACCGAAGGCGCCAACAGCCCCAAGACCATTGACCGCGCCAACGGACACGGAGTATTCAAGGATGTACCACTTGTGGTGCTTGTTGACGAGACATCGGCATCGGCCAGCGAAATCATAGCCGGCACAATACAGGACAACGACCGCGGCACAATCATTGGTCGCCGCTCATTCGGCAAGGGACTTGTACAGCAGCCCATCACACTCAGCGACAGCTCCATGGTAAGGCTCACCATCGCACGCTACCACACCCCATCGGGACGCTGCATACAGAAGCCATACAACAAGGGCAACCGCGAGGAGTACGACATGGACATACTCGACCGCTACAACCGTGGAGAGTTCTTTTCACAGGACAGCATACACCAGAACGAGGAGCTCATCTACAAGACAAAGAAAGGACGCACAGTGTACGGAGGTGGTGGCATCATGCCCGACATATTCGTGTCGAGCGACACAACCGACGTGACGGACTACACCAACGAAGTGCTTATGCGTGGACTCATTGCACAGTTCACGCTCAAGTACAGCAACAACAACCGCCACAATTTTGTCGGTTACAACGACTATGAGACTTTGACTGCGCAGCTCGACAAACTGCAGCTGTTCGACAAATTTGTAGAATTTGCTGCCGGGAAAGGTGTGAAAGCCAGCGTAGAGGAAATTGAAAAGTCAAAGAGACTGCTCAAGCGCTCACTCTACTCAAATGTCACATACCACCTGCTTGGCATGTGCGAACACGTCAAGTACATTAACCTCAGCGACAGCACAGTGCTCAAAGCCGTTGACGTACTTGAACGCGGCGAGGCATTCCCAAAATAAAAGAGAGGTTGCCTGTGTGCCATCCTGAGCGTAATGAATGTTGCAATTGAGCGAGTGAAATTGCACGAAAAAAAAGA
>JAZRGF010000110.1:0-3202 GCA_045644005.1 Bacteroidaceae bacterium
ACGATGGCGAGAAGGATGACGGCGTATATCCACCAGGCGATGGGCGCTTGCTTCACGTATTGCGCCACCCACTCCTTCATTATCATATAGCCTATGGGGAAGGCCACGGCCGAGGCGGCAAGGACGATGAGTCCGTACTCCTTTATAAATATGGAGAGGATGTCCGCCAGCGTGGCACCGTGAATCTTGCGCAGGGCTATCTCCTTGCGTCGCTGGGCACAGGCAAGCGTCACGATGGAGTAGACGCCAAATACGGCTACGAGGATGCAGACGGCGGTGATGATGCTGAGGATAAGTGTGAGATTGGTCTCGCTCTTGAGTTTGCCAGCCAACAAATCTTCTTGGTAACGCATCAGATAGATGATATCGGGGAAATGCGTATTCATCATATCCTTTAAGGCCACATCAAACTCCTTACGCATTTCTGGTTCGTAACTTATGGTGATATAATATATAGGGTGATTTATACTTCCATGCAACCTTTCATAATATTGTTTGCTGTGAAAAAAATATTTGGTCGGTTGATTCATGAGCGACCCGTCATAAATGTCCTTGATAACGGCTACTACTTCGTTTGCGTCCTGATATTGACCATTTAATGATCTCCAATAGATTGTACGCCCTACAGCGTTATCCCATCCCAAGGCACGACGAATATTCTCAGTAATGACAATCTGGTTTTCTTCCCAATTTTCTTCGCGAGGCAGTGTTCCCTCAATGGCAGTAAAGCCATGATCAGGATGACCTATATCCCAAAATCCCGCCTCCATCGTGGCCTCTATATAGTTGTTGTCGGGCGAAGAACTCAGTTCTAATGTATAGCTTGCACCGCCCATACCATTGATAGTACTTGCCGTATTACGTACACTCGTAACCATGGGCATCTGTTGGGTCAAATGCACTATTTTCTGTTCAGCCTCTCTTATGAAATCAACGGAAAATAGCTGATTGGGATTGCGCGTAGACACTATGCCTAATTGTGCTCGTCCTTTGATTGCATACCCCCAGTCGTTGTTGCGGAGGAAGTGCACTTGGCGCAGCATGACAATGGTGCAGAAGATGAAGGCTATGCTTGTGGTGAGTTGGATAAAGAGGCTGGCCTTTCGCATCACACCGCCCGACTGACGAGCCGAAAGACTGCGATGTAATGTGCGATGACGCACAACGGCTATTGGTACCAAACTGACGACAAGGCAAACGACAGCAATGCCCAACATATAGTAGAACGACTGCAACTGTATGTAATAGCCGCCCAAGCCGATGGAAGCAAAGCGGACAAACGGCTCGCGCAGCCACTCGATGACGAGCGCCCCTATGGCTACTGCCGCGATGAGTACCATACTGTACTCTATCACAAACATCAGCAGCAGGCTACGGGTGGTGGCACCGTTGACGATGCGGAGTGCCATCTCTCGCTGACGGCCACGCAGGCGGATAAGGTAGAGCACGAGGAAATTGATGAGCGCACACACTACAAGCAGTGTGCTACATAGGGCAAAGTTCTGCAAGTGTGTATAGCGCAGGCTGAGGTAGTTGCCACCGTAGCGGTGAGCTTGTACCAAAGGGATGGTGGCAGTGTGCAATGAGTCGCCATTCTCCCTACAGATATTATATACTTTATCGGAGAAGGATTGTACATCCACCCCATTGTACAATTTTGCAAACATGGTATTTGTCCATCCCCATCCCCAATCAAAGTCATTCGGCATTATCATGTCATATCCTGCAAAAATGCTGTGCTCGTCAAACGGCTTGTAGACAGCAGCCACCGTGAGTTGCATATCCTCAGCCAAGATAACTCCGCGCCCTACATAGTCTGTCACACCAGGTAATAACATCTTAGCCAACGATTCGGTAAGAGCAATCGACGCTCGATCCCCTCGTTTAAGGAATTCGAGGTCTCCCTCTATCAATGGGATATCAAAAACTTTGATAAAACTGCTATCAGTAAGCAATACTTGTAGCATTACTCCTTCGAAGAAGGCATCCGTTGGTTCTGAAATCTGAGCGACAGCTGCAGCCTCCACTTCAGGGAAATCTTGCAGTAACGCCTTATAGACGGCACACGATGACAACAAACGAGTACCATATCCGGTTACTCCTGCTCTATCCTTGAATCGTTCGTCTTGGAACGTATATATCCGCTCATAGTCCTTGTGCATCGTGTCGTAGGTGTTCTCGTAGTGCATCCACAGGGCGGAGAGCGAGAGGCAGACGAAGCCGGCGGCGAGGCCGAGCACGGAGATGGCGGTTTGTGCAGGGTATTTGCGCAGGTTGCGCAGGGCTATTTTGATGTAGTGTAGTAGCATAATGATTTTTCAGTTTATAAATGTTACACATTTAAGATTCCTTGCTTGCTCGGCAATATTATGCAAGCATATATTGCTCTCGCTACGCTACGGAATTATAAGTTTTTCATTGTTTCACGCGAGGTTCTTTCATCGCGTTTTTTGTCTCACACAGACTCCGCAGACTTTCGCAGATTCCTTTCTCACGGAGTGTTTTTATTTCTCACACTCTAAGCACAGACTTACACAGAAGCATACATCGCTATCGCTCGTATGTGCCTCCGGTACGTAAGCACTCGGCAAGCCGACAATCGAGAGCGACGCGACTCGCAAGTCTGCGAATTTTGCGTAGTCTGCGTGAGACCAAGAGAACACTCGGTGAAGCCGACACACGCAAGTGCAACGATGCGTGTTCTGTGTAAGTGGAGTCTGTGTGAGACTCAAATAATCCGTGTCAGACATATTCATTTTAGTTTATAATTATGGTTTTGTCAAGGATTTTTACAGGCTTGACAAAATTTTATCACAGGCTCGACAAAACTTTGTCAAAGGTATGATAAATTTTTATCATAGGCTTGATAATTCTTGTTGTTACCTTTTGTTTTTCTCTTCGGTTTGTCAAGTTGTTTGCGTATCCGTGGATATTTGATTAAATATTCGCGGATATTTCATCACGTATCCGTGGATATTTCATTACGCATCCGCGGTTACGTGAAGTGTTGGCTTTGTCTTCGAGGTTAATTGGTTGTTTGTTTTTGCTTTTTCTCATATTGCTGTTCTTTTTGACTCACGCGAATCTCGCGAAAAACGCGAAGATTTCTTTCATCGCTGGATTTTTGGTCTCACACAGATCTCACGAATCTCACGAAAGCATACATCGCTTGCGCTCGTATGTACCATCCGGCTGAGAGCAC
>JAZRGF010000111.1:0-18250 GCA_045644005.1 Bacteroidaceae bacterium
AGGAAATGCGCTGTTAGCTCAGTTGGTAGAGCAATTGACTCTTAATCAATGGGTCCAGGGTTCGAGTCCCTGACGGCGTACAGAAGTGAAGAAAGCCAAAAGCTTTCTTCACTTTTTTGTACAACTTCAAATTTCGGGACAGTAGAAAGTTGGGATCAACGTAAAATTCTGAGGGATTTCAAAATCAAGCATATGATGGCTCACCTGCAAAATCCCCCCCCTATCGTGTTTTATTCTTCAAAAAAATGGATTGAATCAACAATTACCAGGCATCTACCTCATTGCCCTCTCTTTGCGGAATTCACTTGGAGTGAGACCTGTCATTCGCTTATAGTAACGTGTAAAGTATGACTGACTGGGGAAATTATAAGCATCGGAAAGCTCCTGTATGCTTTTCGTTGTATACGAAAGTTCATATTTGAGCCTTGCAGCAACAGCCGAGTCAATGATAGCCTTTGCAGAGTGACCCGAGACTTCGTTGCACACCTCGTTAAGGTAACCACTGCTCACACCGAGTTCATTAGCATAGAACAACACCTCACGCGATACCTGATGCGACTCTACAAGACGATTGATGAAATTGCGGAACAGTTCCTTCTTGCGCGGGATATAATCATGAGCAGCCTCTTTATTTGCAATATATTTGTTATAATAATCCTGTTGCACCACAGAGAGCGACGACATCTGCAGACCGGCAATCTTGTCAAATTCATCTTCGCCCACCAACTCTTTCATCTGCCACAATGTAGAAAGAATCTGTTTGTAGAGTGCAAGATACTCGTTCTGCAGATTGATTATGGGAGATTGCTTGATGTACTTGAAATTCAAAAGATTTATATCCTTGAGTATTGGCGAAAACGTTTCGGAGGGCAACACCAGTACCGTACTGGTGTAATCGGCTGTCGATTTCTCAAATGTGAGAATATCCAAAGGCGTTATTATCAGAAAGCCGTTTTTCTTAAGAGTATATGAGGTGTAGTTCAGTTCAAAAAATAGTTCACCGCTGTCGCAGAACACCAATACCAGATTCCTGAAACGCAAGGGTTCATTAGGACACGTAATGGAATCCATCTTGAGCAGCTGCGCATGCGTTATATCGTTTATAAATTTCATATTGTCTTAATTTTGGAACAAAAATACAAAATTCAAAAACACAAACGCAAATATAACCTTAAAAAAGGACAACTATACAAGCGTTATGAAAGAATCGCTGCATTTCAGCGCGGCTCTAAAAAGTCTGTATAAATCATTTTCACATCAGCCCGATGTTCCTCGGGCACTGAATCAATATCATCAACGGTAAACAGGGCTATATTGAAGTCACACAATTCATTTATAAATTTGAACACCATGTTATCAAAGGCACTTGTATGCAAGGCGAACCACTCAATTTCACCCAACGACGAACTGAAAAGTGTGGCATTCAAATCGTGAGCCATACAGGAATACAGGACACGGAAATAACCTTGGCTCTTCAAACGGCAATAGTGCTGGAACGAAAAAGCCTCCACCACCATTCTATGCTTCAGTGACGGAAAATGCTCCTGCAACACCTCCGGGTCCGACACCTTGTCTGTAACAAGGTAAAGGCTGTCGTTCTGCTCAAAGAAGCTATTGATTTCACGTGCACTCAACGGTGTGTAACGGCCACATATTTTACGCGAGAGAAAATCGCTGTACGCAGGCACACTGTCACCCCAATCTTCGTAACCCGTCATACTGTTGAACCTCTCCCATGAGTGCGCAGCAACCAACACGCTGTCGCTAGTAAAAAGGAGATCAAACTCAATGAAACGGAATCCCTTTTCAAAAGCCAACTCCATTGCCTCGCGTGAATTGGTATATACGCAGCTATCTATTGCGCCACCGGCATGGGCTATGAGCAGAGGAGAAAAATCCTTGCTTTCCTCCTGTTTACAGCAGGAGAAAAGCAAGGATATCACCCAAAGCCACAAAAGCCTTTTCATAATTATAACGGTTTTGTAATCTCTTTCAAATAGCAGCGCTCTTCATCATCAAGATATGGCGACAACACATCGCACACCATTGCATTATAGGAGTTGAGATAACCAATGGCATCGGCACCAAGCATTTCGGGAATGACCGGCGCAGTATCTATCGGGCACAGCGTAAGCGGTTCTAGTTCATAGAAGCTACCGAACTCGCTCTCGCAATAGCGCTTCACCAGCATCGTATTCTCAATACGTATTCCATGACGGCCGGCTTTATAAAGACCGGGCTCATTGGTAACCGTCATACCCGGCTGCAGATGGGTTGGCATATTGTTCATCCTTATCTGGTGAGGGCCTTCGTGCACATTAAGGTAGTGCCCCACTCCATGACCGGTACCATGCAGGTAGTTCTCACCAGCCAGCCACAGCCATTGGCGGGCGAGCACATCAAGCTGTGTTCCGCAAGTCCCCTTGGGGAACTTTGCCATTGCAAGCGATATGTGCCCGCGGAGAACACGTGTATAATCCTCACGCTCCTCATCGGTGAGCTCACCAAGAGGAATGGTACGTGTAACATCGGTTGTACCATAAATATACTGTCCGCCACAGTCAAGCAAAAGGAATCCACGCGCAGCGAGCGGGGTATCTGACTCAGGTGTAGGTTCGTAGTGTACAATGGCTGCATTTTCACCATAGGCTGCAATCGTTGCAAAGCTCAAGCCACGGAAATCCGCATCTACACTTCTGAATTCTGTCAACTTGGCATCAACGTCAAGCTCTGTCACACCTCCCTGTTCAACTGCCGGTTTCAACCAACGCAACAACCGGACCATTGCGACACCCTCGCTGAGCATAGCCTTTTTGAAACCGGCAATCTCCACATCGTTCTTCACCGCCTTCATCAGCGCCACAGGCGAATCGCCGAAAACAGCTTTATCACCAAGAGTAAGCCCTACAGCAGCGTTACATTTATTGGGCTGCAACAATATACGTGTCTCACACTCACGCAAAGCCTGCCATATATCACCGTATGGTGCAGTTGCAACTCCTTGTGACAGCAGATACTCCTTCACCTCGGTTGTGAGCTTGCGGTCATCAATATACAGCACAGCGCTCTCATCGGTTACCAGCATATATGACACAAGTACCGGGTTGTACTCAACATCCTCACCGCGCAGATTGGTTATCCACGCCACCTCATCGAGCATAGTGACAACCTGACCGGCAACACCCAAAGCATGCAACCTCTCGCGCAGGCGGGCAATCTTTGCAGCCGCACTCTCGCCCGATATCTCCTCGGGCATAACCTGCGCCACCGACAAAGGGAGCGAAGGACGGTCTGTCCACAACGCCTCAAAAGGATCATTTACAAGTTTAAGTCCAATGCCACTATCGGCTAACGAAGCGCGCCATGCATTGACCTCAACAATTGAGCAGACTGTCGCATCAAGGCCTACCATAGTACCTTTTTCAAGGTTAGCGCAGAGCCATTCTGCTATCGTAGGCGTCTCTGGTGCACCGTCTTTCATAAGTTCGAATCCCGTTTCTGCAAGCGATTTCTCGGCAGCAAGCCAATAACGCGAATCGGTCCACAACAGCGCCTTGTCAGCAGTCACGACAACGGTGCCGGCCGAGCCATCGAACCCCGACACCCACTCGCGTGACTTCCAACAATCCGCAACATACTCGCTGCTATGCGGGTCACTGCTCACAACTATAAACGCATCAAGCTCCCCACCGCGCATAAAACAGCGTAAAGCCTCTATTCTGTTCTGTATTGTGCTATCCATTACAATATCTATTTAATTTATTGCTAATATACGAATAAAAAGAGAAGTTTCAACAATTTTCCTCACCTATTATAGCATAAGCCATGTATCTGTTCTCCTTTGTAACCGGTGCAAGATTTATATAACCACTGACAATTCTCTCATTCTCCACTTTCAATGGATGCGCAGCCTGCAGTTCACAATGTGTGCGTAAAGCCTCGCCTGGCTGCTTGAAGAAACTCACGCGGTATACACCTTTACTGCCGCAACACACAAAACGATCATAGAAGAGGCGTGCTACCACACCCATGTTCATCCTCAAGTTAATCTCCATGCAGGGATTCAGACGACAGCCGTCACCATTGTCATACAACATCATGTCTACACCAAAGTAACCGCAATAGCCACTGCCGGACAAACGTCTTTGCATAATGACACACAAGGCCTCACGCACTGTATCAAGTTTCTCCTTTGAAATATATTCAGCAAGCATGCATTCAATCCCTTCATTGGAAGCGAGCAGATTACCGCTATAAGCACCATTCTCGGCAGTAAACAATGAATACCCGGCAAATTCAACCATGCCATTATCTGTTGCATAGAACTCCATAGCGAACTCCAACCTTGCATTGAGGAAACACTCACCAACCACACCACCCTGACGTCTGATGACACCACGACAGAAATGAACCATCGGCTTCTCGGCACGCCCAATACCCCACATTATCCCCTTACCGCTGCCCGACCATGGAGCCTTCACCACACAACGCTCATGCGCGTTGACAAAGGCAATGGCGTCATCTATATTATTGATATAACATGGTAACGGTGGCG
Organism: Bacteroidaceae bacterium; assembly: GCA_045644005.1. GTDB lineage: Bacteria > Bacteroidota > Bacteroidia > Bacteroidales > Bacteroidaceae > HGM04593. The sequence continues at coordinate 4,556 of JAZRGF010000111.1, forward strand.
TGTCGATACCCTCACCATGCAAGTCCGTGAGCACATCTATCGTGAGTGCACGACTCGAGAGGGTGCGCATCAGTCCAATCTCCTCGTCTCCCGGCAACAGATTCTTGTCAAAGCCCATTGCCTTAAAACGGTGACGCATCTGTGCACTCCAACCCCATGGAGCCAACGAGGTTACCCTTTGGCGCATCACAGGAGTATAGACAGCCGGCAAAGCGAACATCCCGGCCATTTCGCTACGGTATTTTTCATATATACCACCCGGTAACGAAACGACATCACCTGCAGCCGCATACCATAGCGGCAAGGTTGAAAGCTCTGTAGCAATGGCCATAGCAGCCGGTGGCGGACAATAGCTGAATCCGCCATCGGCAAGAGCCAAATCGTTCTCCGGGTTAAAAAAATGCAGTTTCAATCCCTGATGGCTATATGGTCAATACTTGAATTTCCTATCTTTGACTCTCTCCGTGTCCTTCTCTTCATTGACATACCTGTTCACATGATTGAGTTTGAAATTGATAGGAATGGACATTTCAGCCCTCACTGGACGGCCATTTTTAGAGCCGGGTATCCAAGGCGGCATCTTACTCACCACACGCACAGCCTCGGCGTCAAGCGCTTCGGACACCGAACGCACCACCCTGACGCCGCTTATGTAACCATCCATCCCCACATGAAATACGACAAGCACCTCGCCGCTCTCCTTGTTGACACGAGCCTCGAGCGGATAATCCAGTTCCGAGAGTATGAACTTGTGCAGTTCGGCATCACCTCCCGGGAATTGCGGCATAACAATCTTGTCTTTGCTCTTCTGAGCATAAGAACCACATATCGGCATTACAGAAAACAGCAATATGAATATAAAGAACTTTACCAACTTCATATCAATGACATATTATCTCTCACAAATGTAACACTTAAAATTGAAGCAAAAAAAAATTAGGAAACAATTTCTTGTTTCCTAACCGAAGGGTGGCTGATCGGATTCGAACCGACGACATTCAGAACCACAATCTGACGCTCTAACCAGCTGAACTACAGCCACCATATTGCTCTCTGTTTTCCGAAAGCGTTGCAAAGGTATGAACTTTTTCGGTATTATCCAAATTATACCACTACTTTTTCACACAAAAACAAAAACTTTTTCAAAAAAACGCCATTTTGCAAGCCATACAACACAATTCGGCTCCTAAATCGCATGATTTAGGAGCCGAATCATTTAAAAACATATTGGACTATTACTTTGCAATAATCAAGTAATAGTTCTTCTTACCTTTCTGGACAAGGATATATTTATCGTTGAGCAGATTCTCGGCATTAACAACCTGGTCAAATGCAGCAAGTTTCTCCTTGTTGACAGAAACGCCACCACCCTGCACCAATTTGCGCATCTCGCCCTTTGAAGCAAAGATTGCAGCCAGGTCGGTAGTGAGGTCAACAGCCTTCACGCCCTCGGCCAGAGCCTCGCGTGAAACCTCAAACTGTGGCACACCGTCAAACACCGCAAGCAGTGTATCCTCGTCGAGCGAACGGAGCGCATCGGTTGAAGCATTGCCAAAGAGAATACCCGACGCCTCGACCGCCTTGTTGTACTCCTCCTCGCCATGAACAAGCACAGTAACCTCCATTGCAAGACGCTTCTGCAACAGACGCAAGTGTGGAGCCTGGGCATGCTCGGCTACAAGCGCCTCAATCTCCTCGCGGCAAATAGAGGTAAATATCTTGATATACTTCTCGGCATCCTCATCGCTTACGTTCAACCAGAACTGGTAGAAACGGTAAGGCGATGTATAACGCTTGTCGAGCCAGATGTTACCCTGCTCGGTCTTACCGAACTTCTTGCCATCGGCCTTTGTGATGAGCGGACATGTGAGTGCGAACACCTCGTTGCCCGACATCTTGCGTATCATCTCGGTACCTGTAGTAATGTTACCCCACTGGTCGGCACCACCAAGCTGCAACTTACAGCCATGAGTCTCATTGAGGTGAACATAGTCATAACCCTGGAGAAGCTGGTAGGTAAACTCGGTGAATGACATACCGTCAGTACCGGCCTCGCCCGACAAGCGACGCTTCACAGAATCCTTTGACATCATGTAGTTCACGGTAATCATCTTACCGATGTTGCGGATGAAATCGAGGAATGTAAACTCCTTCATCCAGTCATAGTTATTAACGAGTACTGCAGCATTTGGTGCATCGCTGTCAAAATCAAGGAAACGTGCAAGCTGTTTCTTGAGCGCCTCCTGGTTGTGACGCAACTTCTCCTCGTCAATGAGCACACGCTCCTTTGACTTGCCCGATGGGTCACCAATCATACCCGTAGCACCACCAATGAGCGCAATAGGCTTGTGACCGCAGAGCTGGAAGTGACGGAGCATCATCACACCTACGAGGTGACCGATGTGCAACGAATCGGCAGTAGGGTCAATACCCAAATATGCGCTTGTGAGCTCCTTCTGCAACTGTTCCTCTGTTCCGGGAGTCATGTCCTGGATCATTCCTCTCCATTTTAATTCCTGTACAAAATTCATAATCGTATATTTTTATTATTACTGTTCTTCTTTTTACTTACAAACGGTATAGCTGCGATGGCGTTGCACGCTTGAGCACCGTGAGCTGCACATCCTTACCTGCAATTATGCCATAGTCACCAAACTCCATTGTAACAGCCTTGTATGCCAGTTCGGGGTGATTGTTCTCCTCGCTAAGGTGACACAGCCATATACTCTTCAAATGTTCATTGAAATGTGATGCAAGATACTTCGCTGTTGCCTGATTGCTCATATGTCCTCGCGGACCGGAAACGCGCACTTTCAAAAACTCAGGATAGCGTCCCATTGCAAGCATCTGCTCCTCATAGTTCGATTCAATGACAAGATAATTAGCCTGGTCAATGTAGTAAGAGGCGTTGGGGGTAATCTCACCCAGGTCGGTTGCTATACAGAACTTCTTGTCACCCACCTCAATGAAGTAGCCCACGTTGTCGCTGCCATCGTGCGGAACCTCAAAAGGAGTGATGACAAAATCCCTCAACGTAACCGATTCCTCTTTCTGCACATACCTCACGTACGACGGATCAATTGGTTTTGAAACGCAATAGTTCTGCGTGATGCCTTTATGCACCTCCTTGGTGGCATAAACGGGGATATTGGCTTTTGATGATATCACTCCCACAGACTTTATGTGGTCGGCATGATCGTGCGTAATGAATACAGCACATATGCTTTCAAAAGCGATTCCCTCCTTTTTCAAAGCCGTTCTTATGGTCTTTGAAGGTATTCCGGCATCTATGAGAATACCATAGTCACCCACACCAAGGTAGTAACTATTTCCGCAGCTTCCGCTGCCAATACTCATAAATCGAATCTCCATATATATTATTATTTTTTCTCTCAAAACAAGCCCTCCGAATCAGAAGGGGTAGCCTATAGCAAAATGCAGCGCAAAGTCACGGTTGAAATTCGGGGTAATAATCGGGAATTTCTCCTTGCCGCTATATGCAGGGTTAATTGCCTTCATGGCTGCATCAAGACGGAAGACAAACATGTCAAAGTCCAACCTCAAGCCAATACCATAGGACATTGCTATATCTTTGTAAAAACTTGTAATCCTGAACTGTCCGCCAGGCTGCTCCTCGTAACTGCGGATAGTCCATATATTTCCGGAAACAATGAACACAGCCGAGTGCACCATCATAAACAGATGCGAACGGTATTCAACACTCATATCAAGTTTGAGGTCACCCGACTGGTTAATGAAGTCGATATTACTGTTGCTATTCCTGTAACTTCCCGGACCCAGCGTACGTACAGTCCATCCGCGCATGCCGTTGGCACCTCCGGAGAAGTATCGTTTCTCAAAAGGGAGAATGCGCGAATTTCCGTAGGGATAGGCAATGCCGAAGGCAAAATGCATTACCATTGAGTTCCTGTCGTCCATCTTAATGTGAGTAGTAAAGTCAAAATCGCCCTTTACATACTGTGCATAGGCAATATTCATAAAAGTATATTGCCCCTCGTCATTCTTTGGACTAGCGAACAAGGAGTTCACGCCGTACAATACGTTACCCGAGCACTCTACATTTGTCCTCAACGAATAGGCCACTCTCTTATAACGGTTGGCATCTTTCAAAGAAGAGTTGTACGAATAGGCATAACCCAATTTGGTTATCAAAAGGTTCTCATAGTTGTACTTCAATATCGAGTTGCGGTTCGATATGCTGTCAAGATACTCCTTCTTGAATGTCTCGGCAATCCATGGAACGTAAATGTAGTTAAGGTCAATCACATCCACTTTATGCTGTGCCTCTTTCTTGCGGCTCCACATGTAACTCCATGTTCCCGATATGAGTTCACGATTGAATTCCGGACGGTCCTGCGAATTAAACTTCAGTGCAAACTGTGACGATGACACCAATTTCCTTTTATCGGCTGGAACAAGATTTGAAATCACACCGCCCTGGAACCTCAGGCTCAGCTCGGCACCATACTCAAAGAACTTGTTGCCGTTATAGCCTCGTAGGTTCGACACAGCCTCATAAGCGGCAAAAAGCCTCAAGGCAAGCTGCTCCGAACCCCTGAAAAGATTCTTGTCCGACAGTGTCACCGATGCCAACGCACCGAAATTGCCGGCCGTATTGGTTCCGTCAAGGTCAAAGCCAACGGTACACCTCTTGCTCTTCTCATACATTATGTAACAATCAAGAATTGCCGTATCAGGGCGTTCCTGCATTCTCACCGTCGTATATTTCAATGCCGGCAACTGCGAAAAAGAGCTGTATGTCCTGTCAACATTCTCCTGCGAGAAAAGTTCACCCGATGAAATATAGGTATTCTCCAGCAATTTTTTCGTACGTACCACCTGCGACTCATTGTAGAGAATCATAAAATCGTCATACTTCACAGTGTCACACTGCTCCAGGAGCACATCATCAAGATGCAATCCGGCATTCGCCACATAATATATCTCACCTATGCGGTATGCCTTATGGTTCACAGGCTCGGCATTTGCATTTGGAGTAAAGCCTGCAATATTCATTGTAAGCCTCACCTTGTTCGAGTGATGCGCAGTATCGGCCGTGTAGGAGATATGCTCCTTCTGGAAACGGTAATATCCGTTGTTCCTCAACAAGTCGGTAACACGACGGCGCTCCATTTCCATGCCATCCACATTGAACGGCATGCCGGGCTTTATTGACGACGACAAAGAATCGGCCATTATGATGGCAGCCACCACGCTATCTTCACTCACCATCTTGAACTCAGAGATATAATATCTCTCTTTCTCATGCAGATAGAATGTAACCTTTGCACGACGTTTCTCCTCGCTTACAAGAGTTTCAAGATCAACGCGCGCATGCAGATAACCATCGTTCAACAGCATCTGCTGTATATTGGAACGTGTAGCCTCGGCAAGCTTATGGCTGTAGATGACCGGTTTCTCGCCCAAACGACGCAACACGCGGTTCACCCACTTTGTAGAGTCGAGCCCTGAGAGAGCATAGGTGTACATTGGCACCTTGGCTATACTGAACCATTTGGCATTAGGTTTCTGCCTGATATATTTTTTTGCCTTTGATGAATTTTCGGCATTAGTGTTTGACACAATATCTACATCATTGAGCAGATACTCGCCCTCGGGAATAAACTTCTTCACCGAGCACGAGAACAGCAGCATCACGCCCAAAAGCGCAAAAAACAGTCTCCTCAACAATGTCATTACACTAAAATAATAGAATATTGTACAAAAATCTACCCAATAACGGGATTATACCAAAAATAATTTACAAAGATAAGAAAAACTTGAAATATTTAAGGTAGATTTGCAACACTTTAATATACCCAAAAGAAAAAAGATGATAAGCAAAGCGCTCCTGAAACGGATAACTGCACTGGAGAACAAGAAACAGAGAAAAGAAAGCGGACTTTCCATTGCCGAAGGCCGGAAAACCGTCCTTGCCCTTTTGGCAGCAGGCCTGAAAGCCGACAAACTGATAGCCACAACAGAATGGTTGGTAAGCCATACCCTGCCACAAGGTGCAGAAATCATTGAAGCGAGCAGCGAAGAGATGCGGCGTGCAAGCCTGCAGCAAGCGCCACAAGGCATTATGGGTATATTCCACCAGCCACGTCACGAAACAGACCTTACCACCCCCGAGCACGAGCTGTGCCTGGCACTTGACAATGTGCAGGACCCGGGCAACCTGGGCACAATCATACGCATTGCCGATTGGTTCGGCATCGAGAATATATTCTGTTCATCGGGAACCGTCGATGCCTATAACCCGAAGACTGTACAAGCAACAATGGGTGCCATTGGACGGGTAAAGGTGCACTATGTCGACCTGCCCTCATTCATTGAGAGAGTAAAGGAACGCGCACCGCTGTACGGCACATTCCTCGACGGTGAGAACATCTATGACAAAGAGTTGGAAAACCGTGGAGTTATAATTATGGGCAATGAAGGAAACGGGATAAGCAAAGAGTGTGGCAAACACATTACCGAGAGACTTTTCATCCCCAATTACCCCACAGGGCGTGAGACATCGGAGTCCCTGAATGTATCGGTTGCAACAGCAATAATATGCAGCGAATTCCGTCGCCGCAGCTAAAGAAGGAGGCTTGCCACACGGAGCGTTCCATCGGCAGCACGGCATATCGACAAACCCTCAACAAGAAGCATGGAATGGCGCTCGGTCTCAAACGGATACCACTCAAGCACACGCCCGTCAGAAACGGCAACCACATACCTCCTCAGCACATCGCCTGAAGGAAGATATAGTTTACGAGCCAGATATATTGTCACATCACCCACTCTAGCGATTGTTTTTTTCAACTTTTTCAGGATGGATTCTTTTTAGCGAAAGACCGCTCAAAAGCAAACCGGATTCAAGCGTCGTGTCATTATCAGAATAATAGATATAACCCGACATGGAGCGGAGACGTCTCTCCTGCTCTCTTGGAGCTGTCAGGACATAACCCCCAGATTCCTTCACGCTCACATCGGCCGTATGGAATATTTCATTGTCATACTCCATTATTACCGCAGCATAAGCCTCCTGTCTCACGCCCCGCCCTTCAACAGGCAAAAACTGAGCGTTAAACGAGAAAACGAGGCTGTCACCAATAACAAATGAGGTATCTTTGGGGGTGTCGAAACAGAATTGTATCTTATTGGCAAGAGGTGTTGCCGAAAGCAACTTCACCGGGTGCCCAGTCCACAGTTCCGCTACAGCCGCAGAGAGATCGGCCACAGAGAGGCTGACACCTTCGTAATCCTGCACTTTAACAGATGTCAGCACATCAACCTCCTGTTGCAGACGCGACTCAAGGTTGCTGTATATATCCTTTATATATTTGGGGTAGCGATTATACCAGACAAGAGAAGAGTCAAAATGCCCCTTTGTAATGCCATGTTTCTCATAGACATAGGAATACATCAGTTTCTCCTTATAACTAGAAGATGCATGCATTGTGGCCATAGAAGCCGTCAAATGATAATCGTAAAGAACCGATTCCATCTTTTCGGGCGACAGGACATTCTCAGGGACCTCAACTTTGCACGAGAAGAGCATCAATGAGAAAAGAAAAAGCACAATTCTTACCGCACTGCTACGCATCGCAATCAATCGTTGCTAAAGAGAAACTTTCTATACCAAATCAATATAGCCACCACGCTACAGCTTATGCAGGCATCGGCAAAATTGAAGACCGGAGCGAAAAATATGTCACCACCCACAAGCGGCATCCACTGTGGCCAGGTAAAGAGCGGGAAATAGAACATATCCACCACCCTGCCCTCAAAGAAGGAGGCATAGCCTTCGCCCCAAGGAACAAGATGCGCCACTTTGCCATAGCTTGACGAGAAGATTTCGCCATAGAACAGGCAGTCAATGATATTGCCAACTGCACCGGCAAGAATCATTGAAACTGCAAATACGAAACCCAATGGATATTCACGGTTTCTTATCAGCTTTACAAGCAGATAGACAAGAAAGGCGACGGCTACCAGACGGAACCCTGTCAAATAAACCTTGTCGAAGAACTCCATGCCGAATGCCATTCCATTGTTCTCAATGAAACGTATCTGAAACCAATCGCCAAAAACAGAAAAGCCACCGCCCAACGGCATGCTCGTCTTTACCGCAATCTTTATCAACTGGTCGACAAAGATTGCAAGTAAAACCGAGAACCATATGACACGGGCACGTCTACCCGACTCTGTCATCATAAATCCAATTTATCTATTCTTCTTTGCTTCAATACTCAAGGTAGCATGTGGCACAGCCATCAGTCTCTCCTTTGAAATCAGCTTGCCTGTCTCGCGACAGATACCGTATGTTTTGTTTTCAATGCGGATGAGCGCAGCCTGCAGACCCTGAATGAACTTTGCCTGACGGCTTGCAATCTGCATCTGCTCCTCAAGGTATGCTGCATCACTGCCATCCTCCAATCCTTTATATGTTGGCGAAGTATCGGCAACATCATTTGAATCCTCGTGGCGCAAAGCTCTCATTATCTGGTCATAATCTCTCTTTGCAAGGTCAAGTTTCTGCAAAATCACGGCACGGAATTCCTCCAACTCCGCATCTGAGTAACGAACTTTTTCTGACATATCTCTCAATCAATTATTATGGTTAGTATTATATAAGTTTCTTCGTTTTTTCATCAAAGCTTCCTTACTGACAGTTTCACAACAGCACCATCCAACTCAAGGACGTTGTCACCATCAACACTGTTGCTTATCTTCAGTTCATCGGCAAGCACTTGGTTGCAGATGTAAGCATTGAACTGTTCAACAGCAGCATCCGTTGCCTCACAGCTTTCAATCTCTACCGCAATGCGGTCAACTATATCAAAACCGCTCTCCTTACGCATGGCCTGAATCTTCTTCACGACCTCACGTGCCACACCCTCGCGACGCAAATCCTCTGTAACCTCGACGTCAAGCGCAACAGTCAACGCGCCTTCGTTGGCAACTGTCCAGCCGGGAACATCCTCACTGAAGATTTCAACATCTGCAAGTTCAATGAGTGCATCAACACCCTCAACCTGTAATGTGATATTGCCATTTTTCTCAAGCTCTGCAATCTGCTCCTGAGACATATTGGTTACAGCCTCATTCACGCTCTTCATGAGTTTACCGAACTTCTTGCCCAAAGTACGGAAGTTGCATTTGATTTTCTTCACAAGAATTCCGTCACCCTCAACAAACTCAAGTTCCTTTACGTTAACCTCGCCAAGAATAAGCTGCTTCACGGCCTCTATGCGTGCCTTCATCACCTCGTCGGCAGCAGGGATTGCAATTTTCTGCAATGGCTGGCGAACAATGAGAGCCTCCTTCTTGCGCAGCGCAAGCACCATTGAAGAAATCTGCTGTGCCAGCACCATACGATACTCGAGCTCGCTGTCCACGCTCTGCTCGTCGCACTCGGGGAACTTCGCAAGGTGAACAGATGATGCATCGCCACGACCGGTAACAGATGTCAGGTCCTTATACAGACGCTCGGCATAGAACGGAGCGATAGGAGCCATAAGACGTGCCACAGTCTCAAGACAGGTGTAGAGTGTCTGGTATGCCGAAAGCTTATCCGTGCTCATATCAGCACCCCAGAAACGTTTGCGGCTCAGGCGTACGAACCAGTTGCTCACGTTGTCAATTACAAAATCCTGTATCAGACGGCCGGCCTTTGTAGGCTCGTAGTCATTAAGGCAACTGTTCACATTCTTTACAAGAGTATTCAAAGCCGACAATATCCAACGGTCAAGCTCGGGACGCTCTGCAAGCGGAACATCAGGCTCGGCATATGTAAAGCCGTCAACATTGGCATACATTGTAAAGAAGCTGTATGTCTGGTAAAGCTTACCAAAGAACGAACGTGTAACCTCCTTCACGCCCTCCTCATTGAAACGGAGGTTATCCCAAGGAGCCGAATTGGTAATCATATACCAACGCAACGCATCGCTACCATAGTTACCTATTGTATCGAATGGGTCAACCGCATTGCCAAGACGCTTTGACATCTTGTCGCCATTCTTGTCAAGCACAAGACCGTTAGAGATGACAGTCTTGAAGGCCACAGTATCAAACACCATTGTTGCAATGGCATGCAAGGTATAGAACCAGCCACGTGTCTGGTCAACACCCTCGGCAATGAAATCGGCTGGATATACAGCACGGCTGTCAAGGAGTTCCTTGTTCTCGAACGGATAGTGAATCTGTGCATAAGGCATGGCACCCGAATCGAACCAAACATCAATGAGATCCAGTTCACGTGTCATCACCTTGCCTGTCGAAGATACAAGCTTTATATCATCCACGTATGGACGGTGGAGGTCAATCTTGTCATAGTTCGCCTTGCTGTAGTCGCCTGGGACAAAGCCTTTATCCTTATAAGGGTTGCTTGCCATAACACCTGCAGCAACAGCCTTCTCAATCTCGTCGTATAGTTCGGCAACCGAACCGATGCAGATAGCCTCGCCATCCTCGCTTGTCCATATTGGCAACGGCGTACCCCAGTAACGGCTACGGCTCAGGTTCCAGTCATTCAGGTTCTCAAGCCACTTGCCGAAACGTCCTGTACCGGTAGACTCGGGCTTCCATGTAATTGTCTTGTTGAGTTCGCTCATGCGCTCCTTCATCTGCGACGCACGCACGAACCAGCTGTCGAGCGGATAGTAAAGCACCGGCTTGTCGGTACGCCAGCAGTGTGGATAGTTGTGTACATGCTTCTCTATCTTGAACGCCAGACCAGCCTGTTTGAGCACCATGCAGAGTACGACATCAAGGGTCTCGACCTTCGCCGCAGCCTTGTCATCGTAACGGCCGTCAACAGTATATTGTGGATCGTATGCATTCTTCACATATGCAGCCGCATACTTTGCATACTCCTCTACATTTACAAAATTTGCAACAAAATCGTCATCAAGTTCATCAATTGCCCAGAACTTACCGGTAAAGTCAACCATTGGACGTGTCTCGCCTTTCTTGTTTATCATGAAGAGCGAAGGAATACCTGCGGCCTTTGCCACAAAGGCATCATCGGCACCGAATGTAGGCGCAATGTGAACGATACCTGTACCATCCTCAGTTGTGACATAATCTCCGGGAATAACGCGGAACGCCTCGGCCGAAGCATCTACTATGTTCTCACCCTCCTTCTTCACAGGCTTCACCCAAGGGAACAACTGTGCATAGTGCATACCTACAAGGTCACAACCCTTGTACTCTGCAATCACCTTGTATGGCACAATCTTGTCACCGGCCTTGTATTCCTCGAGCGGCATTTCTGCACCGGCAGGGTTGAAGTGTGAAGCCAAAAGAGCCTTAGCAAGAACCAAAGTCACAGGCTGACCGTTATAACTGTTGTATGTCTGCACTGCAACATAGTCAATCTTTGGACCTACGCAAAGCGCAGTGTTTGACGGCAATGTCCATGGAGTTGTTGTCCATGCAAGGAAATATGGTGCACCCCAAGCTGTCATTTCAGGTTTCGGGTCAAGCATACGGAACTGCGCAACTGCAGTAGTATCCTTCACGTCGCGGTAGCAACCGGGCTGGTTGAGCTCATGCGAACTCAAGCCTGTACCCGCAGCAGGCGAATATGGTTGAATTGTATAACCCTTGTAGAGCAAGCCTTTATTGTAGAGTTGCTTGAGCAACCACCACAAAGACTCGATATAGCTGTTCTCGTATGTGATATAAGGATTCTCAAGATCAACCCAATAACCCATCTTGCGTGTAAGGTCGGTCCACTCACGCGTGTACTTCATCACCTCCTCACGGCAGTTACGGTTGTAGTCATCTACCGAAATCTTCTTACCGATATCCTCCTTTGTAATATTCAATTTCTTCTCGACACCAAGCTCAACAGGCAAGCCATGTGTATCCCAACCGGCCTTGCGCTTCACCTGGAAACCCTTCATCGTTTTGAAGCGGCAGAAAGTATCCTTTATACTACGTGCCATTACGTGGTGTATACCGGGCATACCGTTTGCCGATGGAGGACCTTCAAAGAACACAAACGACGGAGCACCCTCGCGCTCAGTCATACTCTTTGAGAACAAGTCTTCCTTTTCCCACTCCTCCAAAACCTCTTTGTTTATCAGAGGTAGATTCAACTGATTATATACAGGAAATTTTTTCATATTTTAAATAAACGTTTATTTTCTTTTCAATTTTGCAAAGTTACCCAAAAAAATCGGTAAATGCAAAAGATACACACATTTAATAGAAGGATTGCGCATGCATATCCCGCACTAAACCCGCCAATACTCCCGTTTTTTCTTTGTATACTTGATTAATAGTACCCCAAAATCCCCGGTATACCACGAATAGCATGTTTCAAAGGATTGGCACGGAGTTTTTTCACTTCGCCTCAATCACATAATGCACCCCCTGCATCTTATGTGTAACCACTACACGCACCCCAAACTTTTCGGCAACATGGCGTGCGATATGCTCGGCACTGTATACCGAGCGATGCTGCCCGCCCGTGCAGCCACAGCAAACCTGTATATGTGTAAAACCTCGTTTTTTATAAGTGTCGACCATTTCATCGACCAATGCATAAGCATTTTCAAGAAACTCGGCGATATTACTCTCTGTTTCAAGGAATTTGATTACGGGCTCATCCATTCCGGTAAGTGTCTTGTACGGTTCATAGCGCCCCGGATTGTGTATAGCCCGGCAGTCAAAGACAAACCCGCCACCATTACCCGATGTATCATCGGGGATACCGCGTTTGTAGGAGAAACTCATGACATCTACTGTCAGTCCCTCACTCTCTTCGCGCACAAACATAGGCAAAGCAGATATCTCTTTTACAAGTGAGTTTATATACGGGAACTCCCCCTCCAACAGTTCAAGCTGCTGCTGCAATTGAGCCAAAGCCGCCGGAATACTCTCAACGAATGCCTTCTTGCGCTCGAACAGTCCGCGATAACCATAGGCACCAAGATTCTGCAAAAGCCTGAAGATTCTGAACAGCTGGAGCATCTTCATGAAATGTGCCCTATCGACACTTTTATAAAAAGCCAAGGCGCGCAGATATGCCTCAATCATTGCATTGACAGTCTCTGCAGTGTATTTGGCGCGTGCCTGCCCTATAAAGGAAGCTATATCGTAATACACCGGTCCTCTACGCCCACCCTGAAAATCTATATAATATGGCTCGCCGTCCTTGAGCATAACGTTACGCGACTGGAAATCGCGATAGAGGAAGACATTATCATTATCGCTCATCAACAATGCGGTCATTTTCACAAACTCATCCTCCAACACATCCTCATTGAATTCAATGCCGACACCCTTGAGAAAGCAGTACTTGAAGTAGTTCAAATCCCACATCACGGTGCGCTCATTGAAATCGGAGGTGGGATAACATAGCGAAAAGTCGAAATGCTTCGGTATCTCGAACTGTATTCTCGGCAACGCTTCAACAACACGGCACAGACATTCAATCTCCCCTACCTCAAAAGCACCCCTCTCACGCGCAGCCGCAAACGAAGCATACAGCACAACATCTCCCAAATCCTCCTGCAGATAACACAGCTCATCAGCAGAAACCGCAAGAACCTCCGGCGCAGCCACGCCCGACGCCAAGAATGCTTTAGACAGGGCTATAAAAGCCCTATTCTCCGCAACAGAAGTACCGATTGCACCCAAAACGGTCACAGCACCGGACATACGGTAATA
>JAZRGF010000112.1:0-3931 GCA_045644005.1 Bacteroidaceae bacterium
TCGACCAAAGTTGCCTCACCATACAGCCAACAGAGTTTCTCAACATCCTCGGCTGTCAAAACGTTCTTTGTCTGGGTAGCAATTACAGAACCACCCTGTGTACTGAAAAAGTAAATCATATATATGATGTTTTGTTTTACAATATAATGCCGGTTCCTGTCATTTTGAACGAAGTGAAAAATCTCTGTCATTCCATTATTGAGTTCCATTGACTTTAGCCCCTACGGGCGTCGATCTTCGATTCGCCACGCTCAGGATGACAAGAACACACTTATTGCAAAAATAAACAAAAAAAACAATATTATAGAGATTTTGACAACATTTGTTTTTGTTAAAACAAGATTATTGCAAGAACAATACTATTATGCGCTGTTTTTTATACCTTTGCCACATAAATTCATAGAGCAATACAATGGAAACAATCATAGGACTCACCATACCGTTTTTAGGTACCGCGCTGGGCGCGTCAATAGTGCTCATGATGCGCGGCGGCATAAGTGAAAAGACAAACAATGCAATGCTTGGCTTTGCATCGGGTGTGATGGTGGCAGCCAGTTTCTGGTCGCTGCTGCAGCCGGCACTGGAACAGACAGGCGAAGGCATAGCCAACACGTGGCCTGTGCTTGCAGGCTTCGCTGCAGGTATATGCTTTCTGTTGCTGCTGGACACCGTCATTCCCCACCAGCACGTTGACGACAAGCGCCCCGAAGGTCCTCGTTCACGCCTGCCACGCTCAATAAAGATGATTCTCGCTGTAGGCCTGCACAACATCCCCGAGGGAATGGCCGTGGGCGTTGTCTTTGGCGGAGTGATGAGCGGCAACACCGACCTCACCCTGGCCGGCGCACTTGCCCTGTCAATTGGTATGGCAATACAGAACATCCCCGAGGGAGCAATCATCTCCGTACCACTGCGCGACGAGGGCAAGAGCCCGGGGAAGGCTTTCGCATGGGGAGCCGTGTCGGGCCTTGTAGAGCCAATTGCAGCAATTGCCACAATATTCATTATAAATGACAGCACCGCAGCCATGCCGCTTCTCCTGGCTTTCCCTGCCGGTGCCTTGCTCTATGTGGTTGTAGAGGAGCTTATACCATCGTCACAGAAAGGCAAGCACAGCAACATAGGCACCATTGGTTTTGCACTTGGTTTTATACTCATGATGCTGCTCGACAGCTGCTTGGGATAGTAGAAATTACCCGTTAATTTCTAATGCCCAAAAGGGCTATAAGGGCCAAAAAGGCGACAATGGTAAAGATACTGAAATAGGAAGCAGCAAGCGTTGCCCATCAGGGCAAGGGAATGCCTTGTAGCCCTTTTGGCCCTTTTAGGCCTTTTGGGCGTTATAATTCACAGCCTTTGCCGTCAGGCAAGCTGCCCGTCAGGGCAAGGGAATGCCTTGTAGCCCTTTAAGCCCTTATAGGCCTTTTGGAGCGTTATAATTCACAGCCATTGCCGTCAGGCAAGCGTTGCCCGTCTGGGCAAGATAATGCCTTGTAGCCCTTTTGGCCCTTATAGGCCTTAAAAAATCAAGGGCGAGGAATCATCCTCGCCGTTAACTCTATTAATTCCAAAGGTTACCCCACTCACCGCGGCTGCCGCCTGAGAGCTGGCCACCGTTTGAGGTATCTACTGTTGTGTCACTCATTTTCAAAGATCCTGCAAGCATTGACTCTGCTGCTACGCTTACCTCTACTGCAAGAGGTGATACATAATTCTTTTTCATATCTTATATGTGGCCCCCTCCGTCTCCCCATAATGGGGAGAGTTAGGAGGACTTTTCTAATTCACTCTATTTAATTAAGTGAAAAGTTATTACTCTTTAATATTGCCCTTTAAATTCCTCCCCTCAGGGGGAGGTTAGGTGGGGCTCTAATTCCCTCCCATTATGGGGAGGGTTAGGGTGGGGCTTTACTTTACAAGCACTTTCTTACCGTTAACAATATAGATACCAGGAGCGCTGATAGCCTCTACACGGCGACCTGTGAGGTCGAAGATAGCCTTAACTGCGTTCTCAACCTCTACGTTCTCAATAGCAGTTGTACCGTCCTCGAAACGGAAGCTATAAGAAGCAGCGTTCATGCCTGCAGTCTTTGGCAAGTATGCCTTGTGGCTGTTGTTCAACCAAGCACCATCTGTCATTGCAGCAGTGTAGAAACCAATACCCTCAGCGTTACCAAGTACATAAGCAGCCTCAGTTACGTTTGTAGCAGCAGCTGTACCAAGGAGAGCATTCTCACCCTCGAATGCAGCGGCAGTTGTGATTGTGAAGTTGTAAGTATTAGCCTCACCCTGGAGTACAACGCCTGTGTTTGCAGGGATTACACCACCTTCGATTGCTGTCAATGTAGCCCACTCGCCATTGATTGTTACAGTGTGAGCTGTCACACCATCAACCTCAACAGCTACAGGAGCATAGAATGTTGCATAACCGGCTGCTGTAACTGTTACAGGGAGTGAAGTTACAGGCTCAAGGTTGAAGTTGTAACCACCCTCAGTGCCACAAGAAGAACCTGCATCGGTGTAGTTTGCTGTGTTTGTATATAACCAGCGTGTTGCGTCATCATTACCCTTGAAACTGATGTTGTATGCGTGGAGGTTAGATGTGTTGTTTGATGTTCTGAACTCAACAACAGTACCGTCTGTCTGCACACCATTGTAACCCAAGAAACTGCTGTTGTTTACAAGGTAGTTACCTGAAGCGTATGAAATCAAATTCTCGCCATCGAAATAGAAGATTGTATTTGCGCCGGCTTCTGCAACAAACTCGGCACGCTCTGTTTTGCCTTCAACTGTTGTATTTACAGAACTCAAGTAACGAGCATCGTCATTCCAGCCCTCGATAGACTTTATGCGGATATAATCACCTGCCTTTGGCATATTGAGAGAGAATGAAGCGATGATTTCTCTCACTCTTGCGGTCTTTGCATCTATCTCATCAGAAGGAGTCTCTTCTGTAATGCTGCTCTTGTAAGACATAATATTGTTGAATTCAGCCTCGTAGCCATCGATTGAAGAACTGTAGCTACCAACGCTTGTTCCAATCTTGACAGCATCGAACAAAGCAAGCGCCTCATCAACAGCATTGTTGAGAGCATTCCAAGCAATCTCGTTACCGACAGCCTCTTCTACAACGATAGTAAAGTCGCACTGGCAACCGCCGTTTGCAGCAATATCGCTTGCACCGTAGTCTGCATCCAAGTTGTTCCAGTCAATCTTGATACGCACGCGATACTCACCTGCAGGGAGGTTTCTGGGAAGTGTAAACGCAGGCATTGCTTTGCTCTCTCCATAAGTGTTGCCAATTGCGCTACCTTGATTTGCAGGTGTACCTGTGATGTCGTTACCATCATAGTAGTTGTATGAAACTATTTCGCCATCGCCCGCACCGTTGTTGTTGTTTGTCAAGATGAATTCGAAGTCTTTGTTGTAATCAATGTAAGCGTATGCGTGCATCCAAGAGCCGTTGTAGCTGAAGTCTGTGAACTTCAATGTAGCACCCTGCTTTGTTGTAAGTTTCTGCGCGCTCTTGTCAACATACACAGGAGCCTGTGCTGAAGTCTGAATGCTGTTTACTGTCAAAGAGTTCTCGCCGTCTGTGATGGTGAATGATGTGAGTCCACGGTCATCTCTGTTCATGTTGCCGGTGTTGTGTACATAGTCGTTACGCTCACCATAATACGCCAAATCATCTTCGCTTAGCTTATAGAACTCAACCATAAACATTGAATTTTGGTTGGTATCGTTCCAAGAACCCAAGTTGTCACCGCTAAAGTGTACGAACGCGGTTGTTTCTTCATTTGAAATGAAACAAGAACCGTCATTTGGAGTTGCATTGCCCGAAAGGTTAACGGTACCAGTATGGTACTTTAGAGTCGCTTTATCTGCATAAGCAACAAGATTCTTTTGATGCTGATAAGGAGCCTGCCAAGCC
>JAZRGF010000113.1:0-2866 GCA_045644005.1 Bacteroidaceae bacterium
CGTCCATCAACAGCACATCGGGTTTCATTGCCAAAGCGCGGGCAATACACAATCGCTGCTGCTGACCACCCGAAAGGAAAGTACCTTTCTTGTTGAGTACATCCTTAACCTCGTCCCAAAGAGCCACACTACGTAAGCAACGCTCTACTGTGGCATCTTTATCCGCTTTGGATAGTTTAATGCCGTTCAATGCAAATCCGGACAGCACATTGTCATAGATACTCATTGTGGGGAACGGTGCAGGGCGCTGGAATACCATACCCACACGGCGGCGGACATCGATAGGTTCCATCGACAGGATGTTTTCACCGTTCAATAAGATCTCACCGTCAACGCGGATGTTGGGATAGAGGTTGTGCATCAGGTTCACTGCACGCAGGAGCGTTGACTTACCGCACCCGGAAGGACCCATTATAGCCGTGATTGTATTCCCCTCAATAACTGCCGATACATATTTCACCGCCATCGTCTGCTTTGTATATGATACACAAGTTTTTTTAAACTCCAATATAGGTTTTACTGATTCCATTTTTTAGCAAGATATTTAGCTGTAAGATTTAACGTAAGAACAAATAATAACAGGAAGAGTGATGCTCCCCAGATAAGTTCCTGCAGGTTGGGATCGTTGAAGAACTCCCAAATTAACAATGGAACTGCCGAAATAGGTTTGTCAATGGAGAAGCGAATGAGCGAACATCCGAGGGCTGTAAACATCAACGGAGCCGTTTCGCCGATCACGCGCGATATGGCAAGCAATACACCTGTAAAGATGCCCCCGAAGGCCGCGGGCAACTGCACCTTCATCATTACCCTTGCCTTGTTGCCACCCAACGCCAATCCAGCCTCATTGAGCGATGCAGGGAGGATTTTAAGTGTCTCCTCGGTGGAACGGATGATAAGCGGAAGCATCATGATGCATAGTGCCACACTACCGGCTATTGCCGAATAACCTTTCATAGGCACGACTACCCAAATGTAGGTTATGATACCGATAATGACCGACGGTGTACCTTGCAGCAAGTCGGTAAGGTAGCTTACAACCTGGGCAAAACGGTTCTTGGGGTTCTCTGCCAGAAATGCACCACATAAAATACCCGCAGGTACTGCAACAACGACAGCCATACCCAGCATAATCATTGTGCCTACAATACCATTTGCAATACCACCCGGTATGGGTTCTCCGGCCTCGATAGCCTTCATCGCCTTGTAAGCCGTAGGGGTAGGTTCTGTAAAGAATGACCACGACAGTTGATCATAACCACGCAATAGCACTTCGCCCAATATGGCAAGCAACGGCACAGCTGTGAGAGCTGCGAACAGACACACACCCCACAGCATCAGGCGGTCTTGTGCCAATCTTTTTTTTATTTTCAGTTTCGTCATAAGTTAAGCAATTGTTGCACGTTTAATCATAATCTTGCCCACCATATTGATTGCTGCAGTTATCAAAAATAGAATCAAACCGATAGCAATGAGTGATGAGAGTCTCAAACCATCAGCCTCCCCGAATTGGTTGGCAATAATGGATGCCATCGAATTACCCGTAGAAGTAATCGAGTCGGGAATGTTGTTGGTATTTCCTATAAGCATCGTTACGGTCATTGTCTCACCCAATGCACGACCAATCGCCAAAATATAGGATGAGAAGATTCCCGAACCTGCAACGGGGAAAACCACCTTACGCACCACCTCGGCACGGGTAGCGCCAAGACTATATGCGCCCTCCTTCAGGTCGTTCGGCACCATCTTGATAAACTCGGCACTGAGTGATGCTGCATAGGGGATAATCATTATTGCCAAAACAAGCGAGGCTGTCAAAACACCGGAGCCCTGTGGCGAGATATTGAGAGCCATAATGATTGGTCGCAGGGTGTAGAACCCCCACAATCCGTAGATGATAGAGGGGATACCCGCCAATAAGTCTGTTACGGTACTAAGCACCGCCGCCACCTTTGTTCCCTTGAAATACTCGCCTACGAACAATGCAACGGGCAATGAGAATGGAATACAGAATATGAGCGCCAGAAGGGTTGTCATCAGTGTACCCGTAATGAAAGGCAACGCTCCGTACTGTTCTGAGCCTTCGGTATAGCTCCACTCCGAAGAGGTGAGGAACTTGAAGAATCCGAAATGCTCAAACGCTTCATAAGCGTCAGTGACGAGGGCGTAAACAACGCCCCCGCACACTATCGGCATTGTCAGTGCAGCTATGAATAATATAACTTTATAAATCTTGTCATTCATAGATTTCTGTTATTGCAATATTGCTACACCGTCAAATGTAACGGTCTTCAAATTTGTCATGCTCAGTTCCTTAGCCTTGGCAGGAAGCGGTGCATAGTGTACCTCGGAGGTAATGTTCTGAGCCTTGTCAGAAAGGATGTATTTCAAGAGGTCGAGTGTCGCCATTGCCTGTTCTTTACTGCGGCCGGAGTAGTTCTGCTCCTTGTAGACAATCATCCAGGTAAATGTTGAGATTGGATATGCACCTGCTGCATCGGCATTGGTAATCGAGCAACGAGTGTCGGGCGGAATCTCGCCTGAAGCGGCAGCAGAGATAGAATTAGCATTAGGTTCAACAAATTCACCACGCTGATTACGGATTTTTGCGTATGGTATCTTCTGCGCAAATGCATACTCCGAGCCCACATAACCGATGGAGTTCTTGGTCTGCTTGATGACACCGGCCACACCGGGATTACCCTTTGCAGCCTGTCCCGAAGGGAAATTGACAGACTTTCCTGCACCGAATTTTTCTTTCCACATAGGGCTTACCTTTGTCAAGTAGTCAGTGAACACAAAGGTTGTACCCGAGCCGTCTGAACGGTATACAGGAATTATTGCTTCTGCGGGAAGATTGAGTCCG
>JAZRGF010000114.1:0-1907 GCA_045644005.1 Bacteroidaceae bacterium
GGTTACAAACATACGAGTTTACTATACAGAAACTCTTGCCAAGTCGTTCAGCAAGCCATGTTTGTTTGATTCCGCGCTCTTCGAGCACCTCTTTTATGCGATTTTTGGGCTTATCCATATTGTTTGTTTTTACTTTTTGCAAAAGAAATCTATTGCCAAATCAACCATAATTGCAGTTATAGTAACACCACGCTTAGCCTCATCATCCTTAATAGACGATTTTACGACAGATGATATAAAGCTTGTGGCTAAATGCAACATTTTGTTGACAGGCTTATCTTCGGGTTTGTTGTTGAGTATTGCATCAACGCCTTGAAAAACCGTAATTGCGGCATTAGCCTTTGCATACTCCTCATTGCCAGGATCTATGGCCACGGCAACGCTTACAGCATACTTCGACACAGCAAGGAGATCCGCACCCTTTAACCGGTGACCTTGGGCGTTCTGATATAGCACCTCTTCTTGCTGAAAGGTATGAGTTGGTCTATATAAAACGCTTTGAGCATATGTGTATTGGGTAGAATATATATTGCGTCTGCCAAGCTCGTATTGTAGAGCTTTTAGGCAGGCTTGAATATTCATTTGCAACAAAGCGTCATCCTTAATGTCGTATATAGATGTTGGTAGTACATTGGGAATGATTCCGTTATCAAGCATTGTTTGCTTAGTATTTAGATAGATGCTATCTATGAAGTATGGGATGTTCACATTCCCTACGGCAACATACTTGGCAATCATATCCTCTCTATTGCCAGACACATATGCCTGATATAGATTAGAATATGCTATTTCTAATCTCAAAAACTCCTCGTTTTTTTGCTGTATATATGTAACTATAGTCATCATATGCGTTGTTTCAAGCCCATTTGTTTACAAAGATATAAAATATTATAATACAAAAAGAGAAAAAGCTGAAACTTTTTCTCTTCTCTCGCAAACCGAATGGTCATTGCTCACTATGTTTGCCTCCTAAATTCTGGTGAATTCATTTTTGTCATCAATTCTACGGCTCCACTACCACCTTAATCACCCCGTCCAATTTATTCTCGAACAGATGGTACGCCTCGGCGATGTCGGCGAGTTTGTAGCGGTGAGTAATCAGTGGCGTGGTGTCAATCTTGCCAGCCTCGATGAGGCGCAAAATCTCCTCACAATCGCAGCCATCCACGCCGCCCGTCTTGAAGGTCAGATTCTTGCCGTACATCTCGGGCAGTGGCAGCATCTGCGGCTTATCGTAGAGCGCCACAACCGTCACAATTGCATTCGGGCGAGCGCACTCCCACGCCAAACGGAAGGTATCCTCCGCACCTGCAACCTCCAACACCACATCAGCACCTCCACGCTCGCATTTTTGGTGTATCAGAGCAGCGCAATCCTCTGGCGCAACAACTTCCACACTCGGATAGTATTCGCGCACGAAACGGGCACTTTCGGGCGATTTCTCACATACGATGATATGCTTCGGTTGCTTCAACATCACGCAGAGCAGCGTGCAGATTCCCGTCGGTCCTGCGCCGATAATCAGCACCGTGTCGTCGGGCTTAATCTCCGAAATACGAGCCGCCCAAAATCCCGTTGCCAGCACATCGCCAACCAGCAACGCCTGCTCGTCGCTCACGCTGTCGGGGATGCGATTGAGGCCCTGATCGGCATACGGCACACGCACATACTCCGCCTGCCCGCCATCGATGCGACAACCAAGCGCCCAGCCTCCATTTGGGTCGGTACAGTTGTTCACAAAGCCGTTTTTGCAGAAGAAACACTCGCCGCAGAAGGTCTCCACATTGACCGTCACACGGTCGCCCACCTTGACGGTGTGTACCTCCGCGCCAACCTCCTCAACTATGCCAACCATCTCGTGGCCAACGGTTATACCTGGAACGGCACGCGGCACACTGCCGTGCTTG
>JAZRGF010000115.1:0-1256 GCA_045644005.1 Bacteroidaceae bacterium
TAATACATTCAGCCTCCGCCGCTTGTGGATGGTGATGAAACGCGATATAACTGCTGATGGAATGCTCTATTTGGGGATATTCCTCGGCATGGTGGTGTTACTGACTTTTCTTCAATTAGAATTTTTTAAGATTGATTTAACCAACCAAAATGTTTCGACTTTTGAGTATTACATTGTCAATGGATATATTGACAAGGCAATCTCTCAAGTGTCATTCGGAATATCGCGAATCTCGTTCCCGGTGCTGGTGCTCTATCCCTTTATTATGACAGCGACTTTGTGTAACCCGCTGACAAAGAAAAAGAGCGCCATCAACTACTTGATGCTGCCCGCTTCGTGTGCCGAGAAGTACGTGTCGCGCATACTCATCACGATTGTTGCTACACTCTGTATGGCGGTTCTTGTGGCGTTCCTGGCAGACTTGGCGCGCATGGCTATTGTGGCTACATTGCCTCGTTTTGCCAATATACCGGCCGAATGCAATACGTTTGTTGTGGATGATACATTGGCTACTTTGGGACGCGTATTTTCAAAAAGTTACTCTGCTTATGAAGGTGTCCCTCACCCTTTGGCTGTTAATTATGCCTTGGTGCTACTCTATGTATACTGCCACTCGCTTGTGCTGCTTGGTGCTTCTATCTTCCGTTTTTACCTTGCCCGTTTTGCTCCACTCGCGGTATTCATGTATTTAGTGATACTGATGGACGACATGGCAATCTTGGACAATTTGATGTTCAAACATCCCGTGCCTACGCTTGTGACATTTGCCATTCTCATCCTTTTCAACTGGTGGCTTGCCTACTATTATTTCTCTCACAAAATGATTGTGCGCCGTGCGGGTTATATCATCAAGAGAAAGGAGGTCGCATGAACTTCAAGGACAACAACCCCATATACCTGCAGATAGCCGAGCGCATCTGCGACGAGATACTGCAAGGCCGGTATAGCGAGGACGACCGCATCCCCTCGGTGCGCGAGTATGCCGCAATGGTCGAGGTCAATGCCAACACCGTGGTGCGCACCTTCGACCACTTGCAGTCGCTCGAAGTCATCTACAACAAGCGCGGCCTCGGCTACTTCGTGGCCAAGGGAGCCGTGCGCCGCATCACCAAGGAGCGCAAACGCACCTTCCTCACCGAGGAACTGCCCGAACTCTTCCGCAAGATGGATACGCTGAAGATCTCCTTCGATGAACTGCGGGAGTTGTATGAGAATAGAGAACAGAAACAATAATTCGTAATAAATTCGTGGTTAAT
>JAZRGF010000116.1:0-25328 GCA_045644005.1 Bacteroidaceae bacterium
CATTGTCCTGAACGGTAATTGAATTGCCAGGGTTGATTGTTACATTTATGTGAGTACAGAAGCCTGCCATAGCCTCGTCTATAGAGTTGTCGACAACCTCATAGACAAGGTGATGAAGTCCTTTTTCGCTGATGTCACCAATGTACATCGCGGGACGTTTACGAACTGCCTCAAGGCCTTCAAGCACCTGAATGCTGTCGGCCGAATAGCTGGCTGCTGCGTTTTTGTTGATTTCTTCGCTCATAATAATTTATTACCAATATAACCGAACAAAGTTAACAAAAAAAGTGCTATTTGGCAAGTGCTTTCGGGGTAAATATTTGTCGTTTTTTTTGCTGTTTTCAAAGGTTTTGTAGGCTCGCTTGTAAAAGTTGGGTCCGGCAGTAACTTTGTATGGGTGTACATATTATCCACGCTTTTTTTGCTGCTGGCCCTGATTTTTTTCAGGTTTGCCGGCAGTGGTGTGGTGTCCCCCTTTTTTCTCTGATGGTGGCTTTGTGTGAAAGATGCTCCCATAAGCACAAAGGCGAAAAGGCTGGATTGTAATCCAGCCTTTTCGCAGGTAAATATATTTGTTAAAAAATTAGGCTAATTTTGCAATTTTAGCGCAAAGACCTGATTTGAGGTTTGCAGCCTTGTTCTTGTGGATTAGACCACGCTTAGCCATTCTGTCGAGCATCTTCTGTACCTGGGGGAACTTAGCCAAAGCCTCGTTCTTGTCATTGATTGCGCGCAAGCTACGAACTGCAGAACGCATATTCTTACCCAAATAACGGTTCAAAAGATTTCTCTTTTCTGTTTGTCTGATTCTCTTAAGTGATGATTTGTGATTTGCCATCTCTTTAAAATATTTTTTAGTTTTAATTGTAGCCCATAGGGGAATCGAACCCCTCTTTCAAGAATGAAAATCTTGCGTCCTAGCCGATAGACGAATGGGCCATCCTTTGATGAAATCCCTTTTGAGGATTGCTTTTGTCTCTTTAGTAGCCAAAAGCGAGTGCAAAGGTAAAACCTTTTTTTGAATTGGCAAATAATTTGAGGAATTTTTTATAGTTTTGCTTTGTATTTTTATAGTTTAACTGTTATGGTTGAGAAAATTGAGGGCATTGTACTGCGTACACTTAAATATAATGACAGTCTCCTTATTGCCGACATCTATACCGCGCAGCGTGGCAGGATGTCGTTCCTTGTGCCGGTTTCGCACAGCAAGCGTAGCAAGGTGCGCAGCGTGTTGTTTCAACCTCTGTCAATGCTTTCCTTTACGGCGACGGTAAAGAGTGGGCGTAACCTCTCGCGTATTGGCGAGGTGCAGCCATTGTCAATGTATTCATCGATACCGAACAATGTGGTGAAATCCTCCATAGCCCTGTTCCTTGCAGAGTTGCTCACATTTGCCTTGCGCGAGGGTGGCAAGGACGAATCCATATATACCTTTCTCGACCGCTCATTTACACTCTTTGACAACCTTGAATGTGGGTATGCCGATTTTCACCTTGTCTTTATGGTGCAGCTGCTCCGTTATCTTGGTATATACCCGAATATTGACGGTTTTGTGAATGGATGTTATTTTGATTTGGCGCAGGGTTGCGTGGTGCGTGAACACCCTTTGCATCCTAGCTTTCTCTTGCCCGCTGATGCAATACTCTTTGTGGAGCTGCTGCGCACGGGGTATGATTCCATGCATCTTCTTTCATTAAACAGAAAGTTGCGAGGTGGATACCTCGCAACCCTTTCCCTTTATTATCGATTGCATATTCCGGAGTTCCCGGAACTGAGATCGGCAGCTGTCCTGCGTGAGCTGTTCGATTAGTTGGCAAGTAACTGCTTTACGATTGCAGAAATGGTCTTGCCTTCGGCCTTGCCGGCAAGTTGTTTTGTTGCCACACCCATGACCTTGCCCATATCCTGTGGACCGGCAGCTCCCACCTGTGCAATAATCTCCTTTAGTACAGCGGCAACCTCCTCCTCGCTCATCTGCTTGGGCAGGTATTTTGTCATCACCTCAACCTGTGCAAGTTCCTCCTGTGCAAGTTCGGGGCGGTTCTGGCTCTGGTAGAGCTCGGCCGATTCCTTACCCTGCTTCACAAGTTTCTGTATAATCTTGATTGCGGTGTCATCGCTCACTGTGTCGCCTGCTCCCGGAGCTGTCTTTGCCTCGAGCAGAACTTTCTTGATGTTGCGCAGTGTGTCAAGGGCTACCTTATCCTTGGCCTTCATGGCTTCCTTGATGTCATTGCTTATAATGTCAAATAGTTCCATAATATTTATATTTAAGTGGTTTCGTTGAACTCTTTGTCAAAGACGGTTTCTCCTGTATTCTCATCCTCGTCCTCGTCCTCGTCCTCCTGAGCAGCTACAGCGGTTTCAACAGCGCTGTCGTTTGTGGCCTCTTCGCTCTTGCTCTCATCGGTGGGAGCGCCTCCGAATATCTCCATCATTCTCTCCAGCTCCTGCGCAGTGCGGCGGTATGTGGGCGAGTTGTCGAGCGCCGCAAGGAACTCCTCGTTGTACATTTCCTCTCCTTTGAAGATGTACATCTTGTAGTCGGGCTTGTAGAGGGCGTTGAGCATCTGGTTGAGTTTCTTGTCCTCCTCCTTCTCTCTCTCTCTCTCGGCACGTGTAGCTTCGCGTTCCTGCTCAATGATGGCCTTTACCTCGGGCTCGATACCCGGGATGTTTTTCATGCCAAAGCCTGTGGCAAGCACGGTAACCTTCACCTGGCCATCTTCGAGGCTGTTGTCCTTGCTGTAACCCCAGATAAGCTCTATGTTCTCGTCGGTGAATTTTGACATGAACTCCTCAACCTCGGCCATCTCTTCAACACGGATTGGAGTGTTGGGGTTCTCGTATATGTTGAAAAGTATTTTCTTTGACTTGTAGATGTCGTTGTCGTTGAGCAATGGTGAGTGGAGTGCCTTGTGGAATGCACGTGATACACGCATCTCGCCCTTCTCTATGCCGTAGCTCATAATGGCTACGCCGCCGTTCTTGAGAATCTTTTTCACATCGCGGAAGTCGAGGTTGATGACACCGCGTGCGGTGATAATCTCGGCAATACTCTTTGTTGCAGTGGTGAGCACGTCATCGACAATCTTGAATCCCTCTGATACCTCCATCTTGGGGTAGATGTCAATGAGTCGCTGGTTGTTGATGACAAGCAGGGCATCGACATGCTTCGATATCTCTATGACACCACGCAGGGCCTGCTTTATTTTTCCTATCATCTCGAACTTGAATGGGATGGTTACAATGCCCACGGTGAGAATGCCCTTGCTGCGGGCAATCTCTGCAACCACAGGGGCCGCGCCTGTACCTGTACCACCTCCCATACCGGCGGTAATGAATGCCATCTTTGTGCCGTCGTCAAAGAGTCTTTCAATCTCCTCTCGGCTCTCCTCGGCAGCCCTGCGGGCCACAGCGGGGTCATTTCCCGCACCAAGGCCTTCTGTTACTTCCACGCCAAGCTGCACCTTCTTTGGGATAGGTGAGTTCTGCATTGCCTGCAGGTCTGTATTACATACCGCGAATGATACATTGTGTATGCCTTTGCGGTACATGTTGTGTACTGCATTGCTGCCACCGCCACCTACACCAATAACCTTTATTATTCTTGGCGCATCCGTTGGTATGGCAAAAGGTAAGTTTTGTCTTGCTGGTTCTTTAGTATCCATACTTATGTATCATTTATCAGTCATTATTTTCTTTTGCATTCTCATCTTCACTTGTGGCATTGTTGACCCATGCTTTTGCAGCGTCAAAAAGAGAACCGAAAATGTTGCCTCTTTGCTCTTTCTGTCTTGTCTTTTTCTCTTCTTTCCGGCGTTTCTCCTCTTCTTCCCTTTTGCGCTTTTCCTCTTCTTCCTTCTTCTCTTCCTGCTCTTTCTTTATTCTTTCCTCCTCGGCTTTTCTTCTCTCCTCTTCTTGCAGTTCTTCGTCTTCGGCCGGTGTTTCAATGACAGGCATCTCTTCCTTGCCCTCCATTTCGTCTTGGGTAAATATCTCGCCGTTTTCCTGTGCCGCGGGCATTACTGTCTCGCAACAATTGATTTTGCCTTGTTTCAAAAGGCCGTAGAGTGCCGTGGTGATTACATTGACGTTTACTCCGCTCTCGCTCACAATGTTGAGCTGTGGCTCGGGCTTTATCTCGGTGCTGTAGTCGGGCATGAACTCCTTGAGCAGCAATGTAAGGTTCTTGAGTTTTGAACCGCCACCTGTGAATACGATGTGGTGTACACGTTCGCCCGACTGCTCTAACTGGTAGCGTATGTTCTTGAGAATCTCTCCTACACGGGCGTAGATGACGTTGTTCACCGTCTCGTTGTCAATCCCGTCATTGTCGGTGGCGGTTGAGTTATAGCCTCTTGCAAACTTTATTACGTCGGCTTTGTCGAGCGAGATGCGCTCAGCAGTCAGGTCGCGTGGGATGTTGTTGCTGCCAAGCGGCAACACGGTAAGCATCTTGGGCTTGTCATTGCCGTAAATGGATATGGTTGTTGTCTCGGCACCGATGTTCACAAGGGCGCATCCGTTGCGGCGCAGGTCTTTGGAGAGCAAGATGTCGGCATCGAAGTTTGCGGCGCATAGGCTCTCCTCAATCTCAATACCAGCCTGCGCGAAGCTTTCGCGCAGTTGTGCATAGAACTGCTCCTTCATCACAATGTTCAGGTAGTTGCACTCAATGTGCTGTGTGGGTGCGCCAATGGGGTTGAAGTCGGTATTGCCATCGAGTTTGTACTCCAGGGTCTCGACCTGCAGCCTTTTGTAACCGTTTGGAGCCTGGAATGTCTCACGGTTCTCGTCTCCCATGCCGTCGATAATATCCTGGGTTATCTTTATATAGTTGCCAAAGCTGCGTGCCACCTTTGACTTTATGCTGTGCATGCTGAGCCCGGCAAAGGAGATATACGCCTTCTTTATTACTATATCCTCCTGTGCTGCTTTGCTCAGGTCGTTCTCAAGCATGTTGACAATGCCTGTTATGGCTTCACTGGTCTTGTCGACATTGCGTACAATTCCTTTTGAAATGAACCCCTCGACGGGTGTGCTTGCAGTTGCAAGGATTCGCATCCCCTCTGTGGTCTCAATTCCCACAGCTCCCGATATCTTTGAGGAACTGAGTTCAATGGCTGCAATGTAATAGGTATTTCCCATATCTATTTATCTTTTTGTGCAAATGACTTTGTTGCTTATTTTAATGTTCAGTTTATTGTATTTGTTCCATCCCACCGTGCTCAGTCCGTTGATGTAGAATGTCTTCAGGTTCTGCAGTTTCTCGTCAATCTGTTTTACGGTGCCAAGCTCTATTATGTGGTCGCCGATACGTGGAGTTATTATAGCCTCCTTCTTGTCATTGAAGTATATCTGCTGAATCTGTGCAAGCCAGAATGGTTCCTTTTCGATGGCCGACACCACGCTCAACAGCTCCTTGTCAATCATAGTGTCGTCAATCTCACCCGATGCCACCGGCAGGCGCAACGGTTTCTTTATGTCGGCAATCTTCTGTCCTTCGATGTCTACATAGTATGTGGCTCCGCTCTTGTCAATGACTTTCAGCACCGGCTCGCGGCATATGACATCCACAACAACCTTCTTGCCGTTTGTCTTGTACACCTGGCACTCCTTGATGAGTGTCATGGACTTTATGTAGTTCTCGATGTCGCTGCAGCTGACACTGTCAATGATTTTGCCTTGCGGGTGCAAACCCTCCTCGTTGAGCATCTCCTCGATGTTCTCGTTGGTGATGGTGCCCAGCTTGTTGTTGGTTATGTTTATGGCAATGCCTTTGCAGTTGTCATTCTCCCTTTGCATGGGAACTATGACAAAGGCAAACACAAGGTAGCTTGTTATTGCAGCTGCAGCTATATATGTCAGAATCTTCTTCAACATTTATCTGTTCTTCAAAATCTCTTTCATCCTTGCTATTTCGTTCTCGATGTCTCCGGCACCAAGCGAAACAAGTATCTCTACATTGTTCTTCTCTTTCTCTATGGTGGCAAGCACGTCGGCACGGCTGCACATGCTCTTCTCCACGCCTGTGGAAAGGTGGTCATAAATGAGCTTGCTTGTGACACCCGGTATGGGCTTTTCCCTGGCGGGGTAGATGTCGACGAGTATCACCTTGTCAAATAACGAGAGGCTCTCGGCAAACTCCTTGTAGAAGTCGGCTGTGCGGCTGAAGAGGTGTGGCTGGAACAGCACGGTAACCTTCTTGTCGCTGTAGAGTTCCTTGATTGATTTTGCGCAGGCACGTACCTCGTCGGGGTGGTGTGCATAGTCGCTGATGAGTACAAGGTTGTCCTCCTTTATGTGGAAATCGAAACGGCGTTCGGCGCCTGCAAAGCTTTTCATGCCATCTTTGATCTCCTGTGCCGTAGCACCGCAAATCTCGGCCATGGCCATTGATGCGATGCCGTTTTCAATGTTTATGCTCATGGGTACGCCCAGCTCGATGTCATCGATTCTTTGCCAAGGCGACACGTAGTCGAAAAGAATCCTGCCACCACCAATGCGTATGTTCTCGCCGTGGAAATCGCCATGCTCGCGGCCATATGTGTATGTCTTCACTCCTGCTTTTGTGCGTGGTTTCACCTCAAGCCCCTCGTGGATTATGAGATAGCCGTCCTCGCGTATCCTCTCTGTGAACTGCGCGAATGCCTCAAGGTAGTTCTCCTTGTTGCCGTAGATATCCAGGTGGTCGGGGTCGGCCGATGTGATTGTTGCCACATAGGGCTGCAGATGCAGGAACGAACGGTCATACTCGTCGGCCTCTATTACCACAAAGTCGCTCTTGTCGGTTGTGATGAGGTTACTCTTGTAGTTCTTTGAAATGCCGCCAAGAAATGCCGCGCAGTCAACATCCGAGCTGTACAGCAGGTGGGCGGTCATTGTGGATGTCGTGGTCTTGCCGTGTGTTCCGGCAGCACACACTCCGCGCTTACCTTTTGTTATTATGCCAAGCACCTCGGCTCTCTTCTTTATGGTGAAGCCGCCATCCTTGAACAGGCTCCACTCCCTGTGGTCGGCCGGTATTGCCGGGGTGTACACGACGAGTGTCGACTGTGGGTCCTTGCATTCAGCGGGGACAAGGTCTGTATTCTCCTCAAAGTGCAGCACCGCGCCCTCCTCAATGAGCCTGTCGGTGAGCTCGCTGGGTGTGCGGTCATATCCGCCCACGAACTTGCCCTCGTTGAGGAAGTACCTCACCAAGGCGCTCATGCCAATGCCGCCGGCTCCCAGGAAATATACCGATTTTATATCTTTCAGTTCCATCTTTTCTTCAAAAATCTCTTTTTAACGTCTTGTCTTCTTCTCAATGTATGCGTCGGCGAGCTTCAGCACCTCGTCGGCAATTTCACTTGCCGCATCGGGCTTGCCCATCTTCAGTATATTCGCTTCGAGCAATGCTATCTTCATTGTGTCGTTCACTGTCTCAATGGTCTTGTCTATCAGCTCTTCATTTACATTTGCATCGGCAACGTAAATTGCTGCATCCTTGTCAACAAGAGCCATTGCGTTCTTTGTCTGGTGGTCCTCGGATACGTTAGGCGAGGGAACCAGGATGACAGCCTTGCCAAGCAGTGCGAACTCAGATATTGAGCCGGCTCCGGCGCGTGAAACCACTATGTCGGCTGCGCTGAGTGCGCTTGCCATGTTCGACACGAAGTCGGTTATGGTCAGGTTCTCGGGCTTTCCAAGCTCGTCTGCCCTTTTCTTCATCTCCTCAAAGTAGAGCTTTCCTGTCTGCCAGATAAACTGGATGTCACTGTTGCTCCTTATCTTCTCGATATTGGAAATGACGCCCTCGTTTATGCTGCGTGCCCCCAGGCTGCCGCCAACTATGAGCACACATTTCCTGTTCTCGTCAAGCCCCATCGATTTCATCGCCTCCTTGCGGTTTGCGCGCATTTCAAGAAGCTTCTTGCGCACCGGGTTGCCGGTGAGCTTTATCTTCTCCTTGGGGAAGAAACGTTCCATTCCGTCATAGGCCACGCAAATCATCTTTGCGCCTTTTGCCAGAATCTTGTTTGTCACGCCGGCATATGAGTTCTGCTCCTGGATGAGTGTAGGAATTCCCATGCTTGCCGCCATCTTCAGTGTGGGGCCGCTGGCATATCCGCCCACACCCACAGCTGCCTGTGGCGCAAAATCCTTGATAATCTTCTTTGCCATGCGTTGGCTCTTGAAGATTTTCCACAATACC
The DNA here is from genome assembly GCA_045644005.1 of Bacteroidaceae bacterium. Taxonomy (GTDB): domain Bacteria; phylum Bacteroidota; class Bacteroidia; order Bacteroidales; family Bacteroidaceae; genus HGM04593. The sequence goes on from JAZRGF010000116.1 coordinate 8,201, forward strand.
TTGATGTTCTTTAACAGGTTCTTGCGGTCAAAGCCTGCTATGGGCAATCCCACGATGTCATATCCTGCATCGGGCACTCTCTGCATCTCCATCCTGTTGTCTGCTCCTACGAACAGAATCTTTGCGTCGGGCTGTTTTGCCTTTATGGCATCGGCAATGGACAGTGCGGGGAATATGTGTCCTCCTGTACCTCCTCCGCTGATGACAATTCTATACTCCTTTTTCATATGCACAAAGTTTGTGGTGTTATGCGTTCTGTGGTTCTGCTGTTACCTTGTCGCCTGGCGCCGCTGTATATCGGCTGATGCACAGGATGAAGCCAATGTATATGCAATTGATAAGGAACGATGTTCCTCCCTGGCTCATGAGCGGCAGGGGCTGTCCGGTTACAAAGTTGCTTACCGAGATGAACATGTGCAACAGCGCCTGTGTGGTAATTATCATTCCTATGCCTATGGACAGGAATGCCGTGTAGGGGTCGTCGCACCTCTTTGCAATCTTGCCGCATGTGTACAGCAGTGTCAGGTACAGCAGTATGACAAAGGTTGCACCCAGCAGGCCCAGCTCTTCTATGATTACAGCAAAGATGTAGTCGGAGTATGCGTGCGGTATGAAGTCGCGCTGTATTGAGTTGCCGGGGCCACATCCAATCAGATGGCTCGAGGCTATGGCAATGTGCGAATAGGTCCTTTGCTCGTTCTCGTTCATGTCATACTCCTCGGCAGTGATAGGCCTTGGGTTCACAGCACCTACAATGCGATGTTTCCAGGTTATTACCTTGCTGCCGAAACGTCCCCACTCCTTTGCACTCTCGGGGGTCATCATCAATGCCGTGAGGCCTATCGCTCCTATAGCAAAAGCAGCTCCCATTGTCTTCAGCAACTGGTTCTTGGGAACCCTGCCGACAAACATCATAAAGAATATTGTCAGTGATAGCAGGAATGCCGAGGAGAAGTTCTCCTTGAATATCAACAGAATGGGTGGAATACTGTATTTGAGAATCTTCCCAAAGGCCAGTTCGCTTGTGCCGTCCTCCTCCTGGTGTGCGGCAAGTATTCTTGCCGTCATCATTACCAAGCCCAGCTTCGCAATCTCCATTGGCTGGAATGTTATTCCAAATATCTTCACCCAGCGGGCACTGTCGTTCAAGGTTGTGCCGCTGACCTGTGCCCATATGAGGAAAAACAGACCGGTCCAGTAGAAAATCTTGCTACCTTTGTCAATCCACTCTGCCTTAAGGTTGTGTATGAACCATGCAACGAATATGCCTCCTACAAGAAAGCGAGTGTGCTTGATGATGGGAGCCCAATAGCTTGCATTGCCATAGGTCTGGCGGCTTGTGGCGCTGAACACCTCAATCCACGATATGGCGCACAAGGTGATGAAGACAATCCAAATCACCTTATCTCCCTTGAATAGTATGCGTCTTAATTTTTCTCCTCCCATGGTGTCACAATTTACAAACCAAATCCTTGAATTGTCGTCCCCTGTCCTCGTAGCTCTTGAAAAGGTCGAAGCTTGCACAGCAGGGGCTCAAAAGCACAGCCTCGCCGCTCTTTGCCATTGCGTGTGCGGCCTTTACGCACTCCTCAATGCTGTGTGTGTCCGCAATGGGCAAGCCGTAGTCCTTGAAGAAGTCGAGCAACTTGCTGTTGTCTGCTCCAAGAAACACAAGTCCGGCGCACTTGCTCTTTACCAGTTCGGCAATCTCGCTATAGTCATTGCCCTTGTCCTTGCCGCCAAGGATGAGGACGGTCTTCTTTTTCATGCTCTGCAGGGCATACCAACAGCTGTTCACATTGGTGGCTTTTGAGTCATTGATATACTCCACGCCGTCTACGGTAGTCACCTTCTCGAGTCTGTGCTCCACACCTGTAAAAGTGCCCAAAGCCTCGCGTATCGTCTCCTTGCGTATACCGGCTACGTTTGCCGATATGCCGGCGGCCATTGAGTTGTAGAGGTTGTGCTTGCCGGTGAGCGAAAGTTCCTCCAACTCCATGTTGAAAGGTGTAGGCTCGGTGAAGACAAGTTTCTCCTCGTGGGTGTAAGCTGCGCTTCCCTCCTGGAGCTTTTCGGCAAACGGGTAAAGCTTTCCGTGAGTATATTTGGGTAGCTCCTTCTTTATTATGGGGTCATCGTTCCAATAGACGAAAGCGTCGTCGGGTTGCTGGTTCTGCAGTATTCGCAGTTTGGCATCTACGTAGTTCTGCATGTCATAGCCGTAGCGGTCGAGGTGGTCGGGGGTGATATTAAGGAGCACCGCCACGTTTGCCCTGAACTCATACATGTTGTCGAGCTGGAAACTGCTCAACTCCACGATGTAATAGTCCTTGTCTCCCTCTGCAACCTGCAGTGCAAGGCTGTTTCCTATGTTCCCGGCCAGGCCTACGTCAAGCCCCGCCTCGCGGAATATGTGGTATATGAGCGAGGTGGTAGTTGTCTTTCCGTTGCTTCCGGTGATGCACACCATCTTCGCTTTTGTGTATCGTCCGGCAAATTCAATCTCGGAGATAATGGGTATGCCGACATGTTTTATCTGTACCACAATGGGCGCTTCATTTGGAATGCCTGGGCTTTTGATTACCTCGCCGGCATTCAGTATGAGCTCTTTTGTGTGTCCGCCCTCTTCCCAGGGAATCTCTTTCTCGTCGAGCATCTGCTTGTATTTTCCGGCTATGGTGCCGAAATCTGACAGAAAGACATCAAACCCCAATTTCTTGGCAAGGATGGCAGCGCCGCAACCGCTTTCGCCACCTCCTAATACAACAATTCTCTTTTCCATTATCTTATCTTTAGTGTCATGAGGGTTATGACAGCCATGACAATTGTCACAATCCAGAAACGTAGTGTTATTTTGGCCTCGTGCAGTGGGCGCTCGGGGCCTTTGAAGACATACTTGCACTCCTTGTCGAGTTTCTCCTCACCTATATTATAGTGGTGGTGCAGGGGAGCACGGCGGAACAGTCTTTGCTTGATGCCTTTTCTCTTACCTCTCTTGTAGTATGCCACCTGTGCCATTACCGAGAGATTCTCGGCAACGAATATTCCGCACAGCAGCACAAGGAGAATCTCCTTGTGGATGAGTATCGCAATTACGGCGATTATACCGCCAATGGACAGGCTTCCGGTGTCGCCCATGAATACCTGTGCCGGGAATGCGTTGTACCACAGGAAACCTAAAAGGGCTCCAATGAAGGCAAAGGCGAATATTACAACCTCTTCACCTCCCGGCAGATACATTATATTAAGGTATCCGGCCCATCCCAAGTGGCTCGATGCATAGGCCAGCACGGCAAGTGTCACGCCTATTATCGCTGCATTGCCGGCCAGCATGCCGTCCATGCCGTCATTGAGGTTTGCGCCATTTGATACGGCGGTAACTGCAATCACGGTTACGATTACAAAGAGAATCCATCCGGCCTCCTCCTTGTAGTCGCCACAGAATGACATTATCTCGCTGTAGTTGATGTCGTGGTCCTTCACAAAAGGGATGGTTGTCTTGTTCTCCTTGGTTGCCTTGGGGCTCAGCTGTACGCTCTTTACTCCGTTGTTCTCAACGGTAATGTTGTCGCGCATAACGGCCTGTGGACTGAAGCAGAGGGTGAGGCCGATGACAAGGCCCAAGCCTACCTGCGCAGCAATCTTTGTCTTGCCCGATATACCGTCCTTGTTCTTTTTGAATGTCTTTATATAGTCATCGGCAAAGCCCAGTATTCCCAACCACACTGTAGTTATTATCAGCAGCAGCATATAGACGTTGTCCAGTCGGCCTATGAGAATACAGGGCACCAATATGGCTATTATTATGATGAGGCCGCCCATTGTGGGAACGCCGGCTTTCAGGTTATTTTTGTCATACTCGCGCAGTGTCTCTGTTATCTGTTTCTTCTTGAAATATTTTATAAGATAACTGCCGAACCATGCCGACACAAGAAGTGAGATGACTATGGTAAGCATTGCACGGAACGACGTGTACTGCATGAGTCGTGCACCGGGTATACCGGATTTTGCAAGAATGTCGAAAATATAGTATAACATATCTTTCTTATTGATTGAAAATCTCTTTTAAAACCTCCTTGTCATCGAAATGATGCTTCACGCCCTGTATCTCCTGGTAGTTTTCGTGACCCTTGCCGGCAACCACAACAACATCGCCCTTCTGGGCAAAGGCGCAGGCTGTCCTTATCGCCTCCTTGCGGTCTACTATGCAGATGGTCTTTTTCTTCTGTTCGTCGTTGAGGCCTGCGAGCATGTCATTGATGATATCCTGCGGTTCTTCATTTCGTGGGTTGTCCGATGTGAGGATTACCCTGCCGCTCGCCTTTACCGCTTCTACAGCCATCAGCGGACGCTTGCCCTTGTCACGGTTGCCACCGGCGCCAACAACGGTAATTATGTTGCCACGTCCGCGAAGCACGTCGTTCACGGTGCTTAGCACGTTCTTTATTGCATCGGGTGTGTGGGCATAGTCTACGATAGCCGAGAAACCATCGGGTGAATGCAGAGCCTCGAAACGTCCCGATACGGGTTTCAGTGTGCTCATGATGCGCAATACCTCCTCGGGGTCCTTGCCAAGCTCAACAGCTGCGCCGTATATGGCAAGCAGGTTGCTGATGTTGAAACGGCCGGTGAGCAGTGTGGCGAACTCGCGGTTATTGAACTCGAGCAACATGCCGTCGAGGTGTGTCTCGAGCAGACGTGCCCTGTAGTCGCATATTGTGCGTGTAGAGTAGTTCCTGATGTCGCCTCTGCAGTTCTGCACCATTACTGCGCCGTTCTTGTCGTCGAGGTTTGTGATGGCGAATGCGCTGCGTGGGAGGTTGTCGAAAAAACTCTTCTTTGCCTTCAGGTAGTTCTCCATGTTCTCGTGGTAGTCCATGTGGTCGCGTGTGAGGTTTGTGAATATACCTCCTGTGAACTCCAGGCCGCCTGTGCGTTCCTGTGCAAGGGCGTGTGAACTTACCTCCATGAATGCATACTCGCACCCGGCCTCAACCATCTGTGCCAACAGCCTGTTCAGCGATATTGCGTCGGGTGTAGTGTGTGTTGAGGGGTAGGCCTCGCCGTCTATGTAGTTGCACACGGTTGAGAGCAGGCCGCAACGGTGTCCCATTTTGCGGAAGAGTTCATAGAGCAGTGTGGCAATTGTTGTCTTGCCGTTTGTGCCTGTCACTCCCACAAGCTTGAGCTTCTGCGATGGGTTGCCGTAGAATGTAGTGGCAAGCTTGCCGGTCACGCTCTGCACGTTGGGGAATGTGATGTATGCGACATTGGGGGAGAGCTTGTCGGGTGTCTTCTCGCACACGATAGCCACGGCGCCTTTCTCCTCGGCGGCTGCAATATATTGGTGACCATCGGTCTGCGTGCCTCTTACGGCGATGAATGCATCGCCCTTCTTTACAAGACGCGAGTCGATGTTTATTCCCTGAATGTCAACCTCCTCTTTGGGAAGGACCATCCTGGTGCATTGTGTCTCTCTTAACAGTTCGCTCAGTTTCATTGCCAATATGTTGTTTTTGTATTTTACGTTTATGGTTTCAATTTTAGTATGACGGTGTCGCCCTTTGTCTGCAACTCGTTTACGGTGCCATAGCCCTCAAGTCTTACATGCTTGCCTTCTTTCTGAAGCAAGAAGGTGGCATCTTTTGCTCCCATGCCGGTTACGTCGGGTACTCCTTTTTTATAATAGGTGATGTTTCCCCACTCATTCTCCTTGCCGATGGTTGGTATTGTGTCAATAAGGCCCACTTCTTTCAAAAGATAACCATCGTCGCATCTGTTCCCCTTCTTTGTCTTGGGCTTTGATGCATGCTGCTTGTCAACGGCATTCTCTATTGGACTGAAGAACTTCTCGGTCATAATCTTCTCGGCAATCTCCTTGAAAGCGAGTGCCGATGTGCTTCCGCCACCATAGCTGTTGGCTTTCTGTTCACTCTCGGGGCGTGGGTCAATGTCCTTGTCATACATCATCTGCACTATGAGGGTGTACTCAGGTTCTTCTGCGGGGAAGAAACCGCAGAAACTCATCAGTTTCTTGTTGCCGTCATATGCCTTTGCAGTACCTGTCTTTCCGGCAATGGTCATGATATCCGAGTATGCGGCTTTTCCGGTTCCGTCGCGCTTGCCATATCTCCAGTCGCTCTTGTTGACGGTGATGCTCTTTCCGTTTACAACAGCTACAAGCATTTGGGTTACGGTGTCTGCAACTTCTTTTGGGAAAAGACTCTCGTTGATGACCTCTGTGGGGTACTCTTCTACAATCTCGCCGTTGTTGAGTATGGCTTTTACAAGTCGCGGTCTCATCTGCTTGCCTCCGTTGGCAATGGTGTTGTAGAATGTAACCATGTTGATGGCTGTCATTCCAACGGCATATCCATAGGACATTGAGTTCAGGCTGTATCCGTTCCAATTGCTTGTTCCGGGGAGCGTGAGGTAAGGTGTCGCTTCGTTGTCGGTTATGTTGTAGTTTTCGGTAAGTCCGAATCTTTGCAGGGTGTTGGTGTACTCCTGCGGATTATTGCCGTAGGCCTTCTTTATGAACTGCACCATGCTGATGTTCGAGGAGTACATCATGGCATCGGTCATGCTGTATTTGCCTGTGCCGTTGTCGCGGTACATCTCGTCGTGTATCTTGTGCCCGCCAAAGTTGTGTACTCTCGATTCGTATGCTATGACAGAATCCTTTGTCGTGAGTTTGCCGTCGGCAAGCATGGCTGTCATGGCAACGGTCTTGAATATCGAACCCGGCTCGTTGAGGTCGCACAAGGCGTGGTTTGCAGTCTGGTTGTACTTTATGTTGCCAATAGTGTCGACATAGACTATTGTGCCGTTTTTCTTTTGGTGCCTTGCCAGGTTCACAATGGCCTTTATATCACCGGTCTTTGTCTCCATAAGTATTGCCCAACCGGCTGCAAGGTGTTTTTCTCTCAGTACACGCTCCAATGCGTTGTGGCATATGTCGAGCATCTGTGTGTTGAGGGTGGTCTGTACGTCGTAGCCGTTTACAGGCTGCTTGTCTTCGCGCAGAATGTATTTGCCCCTGAACTTGGCCTTTGTTCCCGAACCGGCTTCTCCTTTCAGGAAGTCATTGTACTTCTTCTCGAGTCCATTGGCCTCGTCAACCATCTTGCCGTCTATCTCAACGCTTCTTACAATGCCGAATGTGCCGTTTCCGGTATTGCCCAGAATGTTCTTGCGCTCAATGGTCTCTTGGGTGTAGCAACCACTCAAGGTCTTACCCTCTCTGATTATGGGCAACTCCTTTATCTTGCGGAACTGGGAGTATGATATGCTGCCCTTGTAGGGCTGATATCCACCTTTTTTCTTTCCGGTCTTCTTGTTTGGGGTCAATCCAATCCTGAAACGTCCTTCGAGCTCCTCGACGCTTGTACCCGGGAGTATCTCGTCGAGCCCTATGCAAAGCGCCCTAAGTTCTTTGTTCCATATTGAATCCCTTTTCGCATTTATGGCTTTCGCCTCTTCGGGTTTGTCCTTGTTGATATATTCAAAGTCAAAGAGCATCCTGTAGCGTGGCAGTGTGCTTACAATGAGTCCACCGTCATCGGCCAGGATGTTTCCTCTGTGTGCCTCGATGGGTACATTGTACTTAATGTTCTTCTCCTTTATCTTGTTCCAGTCATCGCGCTCGATGAACATGATGATGGCGGCCTTGCCAATGATGACGATGCCTATCATGGTAAACAGGAAAATCACCAGCAGGTTGAAACGGAGAACAACGTTGTCGCGGAACTTGAACGTCTTCTCGGTCTTTTGTTCTGAGCTCTTGTCTTTGAAGAAGTTGAACATTGTCAGTTGCTTTTGTCTATTTTATAAGGTGGTTTTGAAAGTGTACGGAAGTCGCTTCCCTTTTCGTCCAGGAGCTTTTCAATCTCCGAGAGACGGCACTGGTATGCAAATTCACTCTTTATTGTCAGCAGGTTGTTTCTTATCTCGTTCTTTCTCTTGTTGAGCTTGTATATCTTCATGATCTCCTGCTCATGCTGGTAGCGGTTGCTCACATAAAGGAAGCAGTAGAGTACAATCAGGCCCATGAGCATTGCGTTCTTCGTGAAGATTTCACTGGTGAAAATGCGCCCGCCCATAATGTAGTTGAAGAAGCCTTCCTTGCGTTTTTTCTTTGTCTTGCTCATTGTTTTGTCTACTTTTTGATAGCAATCCTTAATTTTGCACTGCGCGAACGCGGGTTGCGTTCCATCTCTTCGTCGGTAGGAGCAATCATTTTCTTCATTTCAAACGGCGACGTCGTGTTGCCGAAGAAATCCTTTTCTACCTTGCCCTCGAAATTGCCGCTTTTCATGAAATTCTTTACAATGCGGTCTTCGAGTGAGTGGTATGTTATTACCACAAGACGACCACCCGGCTTCAGCAGGTCCTTTGCTCCAATGAGCATCTCCTGCAGGGCTTGAATCTCCTTGTTTATCTCAATGCGCAGAGCCTGGAACACTTTGGCCAGCTCCTTCTTTTCGCGCTGTGGCGGACAGAAAGGCTTTGCTATCTCAATGAGGTCATTCACGCGCTTTATGGGCTTTTCGCTTCTCACTTTCACAATCCTTGATGCCAGTTTGCGTGCGCAGTTCAGCTCGCCATACAGCTTGAATATTCTAGCCAGTTCTTCTTCTGTTGCGTTGTTCAGCAAGTCGGCAGCCGTCTCGCCGCCGCGCTTGTTCATTCGCATGTCAAGGTCGGCATCGAAGCGGAACGAGAATCCGCGTGTCTCGTCGTCGAAATGGTGTCCCGATACTCCCAGGTCGGCAAGTATCGCATCAACCATCGTGGCGTTGTGGTATCGCATGAAGTTGTATATGAACCTGAAGTTGCCGCGCACAAAGGTGAAGCGCTTGTCGTCGGGTGCGTTCTGTTCGGCGTCGGCGTCCTGGTCAAAGCTGTAGAGGTGTCCTTTCGCTCCCAAACGGGTCAGTATCTCGCGTGAGTGTCCGCCTCCACCGAATGTAACATCGATACAGGTGTCGGCGGCAGCAATCTCCATGCCGTCAACGCTCTCCTTGAGCAGTACCGGGGTGTGATAAACATAGGGGTTATTCATTGTCTGTTCCTTTCTCTGTCATTATCCTTTCAAGTTCACGGCCAAAATCGGCAGGGTTCATGAATGGTTTGTCCAACTTCTCCTTTGCCCAAATCTCGATGGTGTCGTCCATGCCAATGAAGCGTACCTCCTGGGTTATGCCGGCCATTGCCATATATCTTTTGGGCAACAGTATGCGTCCGTTGCTGTCAATACTGAGCTCGTCGACATCGGCTACAAACTGGCGGAATATCATCTGGTGTGCTGCGTTCCAGCGGTCAAGGCGGCTGCGCAGCAGGTCTAACTGCTCGTTCCAGCTCTTCTCGGGGTACAGTACGAGACAATCCTGGTACACATCCTTGCGCAACATCACTTTGTCGCAGCCGGCCTCCTGCAGGATGCGGCGGAAACAGGCGGGGAGGAAAACCCTTCCCTTGCTGTCGCTCTTTGCTTCTATGTTACCAATGAAACGCATACTTTTAACCGAAAATATAATATTCGTTTCAAAATTACACAATTCCCCACAATTCCCCACAATTTTCAAAGGAAAAATATAATAAAGTTTTCAACAGCCTGTTGAGAACATCTGCAATCTTTCTTTCTGTGATTTATCACGTTGATGCATAGTCAATTAATTTTGTCTGTCCGTACATGTTTCTTGGTGGGGCATTACTTGTGTTTTTCGCGCTGCAAGTTGTGTTTCTTTGCCAAAAAAACTACTTTTGCGAAAAACATATTGCTATGTCAAAATTTATAGTTACACTTACCGTATTGGCGCTGTTGCCTTCAGTACTTTTCTCTCAAAAACATATTGAGCGAGGGTACCGCACAATTCTATCATCCGATGCGCGTCTTTTTGTTGAAACGCTTGCATCCGACTCGCTTCGGGGGCGCAATGCAGGCAGTGAGGGTGGCCGCATAGCTGCAGAATATATTGTCTCTTTGTTGAGCGAGTGGGGTGTAGATCCTTTGGGTGACAACGGCTACATGCAACCGTTTGTTTCAAAGGATTGTGGAATGAACAATGTTCTTGCTGTCATTCCCGGCAGGAGCCGTGAGTATGTTGTCATTGGTGCGCATTATGACCATGTGGGTATTGGCTTGGCAGTTGACGGTGACAGCTGTTATAACGGCGCCGATGACAATGCTTCCGGTGTGTCGGCGGTGCTGCAGATAGCGCGTGCAGTGAAGAAGATGCGCAGGAAACCCGAGCGCGGCATCATATTCGCCTTTTGGGACGGCGAGGAAAAGGGCTTGCTCGGGTCGCGTTATTTTGTTGAGAATTGCCCCTTTTTATCGGATATTTCGGCCTATATGAACTTTGATATGATAGGGCGTGGCCCGGTGGATAATCCCAAGCATCTGACCTATTTCTACACCGCTTCACACGCCGTTTTCGGCGATTGGCTCAGAGAAGATATGGCTGTGCGTGGTTTCTCTTTTATCCCCGACTATCGTGCGTGGGACAACCCGACCGGCGGCAGTGACAACGCTTATTTCGCAAAGAATGGTATCCCCATTGTGTGGTACCATACCGAGGGTCACCCCGATTATCATCAGCCGTCGGACACAGCCGACAAAATAGATTATGAAAAGATGGTTGACATTACGCGTGCCGCCTTTCTGTGTATTTGGCGCTTGGCGAATGAAAAGTATTGATTATAAACAGAAAAGCCGCCTCCTTGACAGGACGCGGCTTTTCTTGTTGCAATATATTCTTATTATGCCTTTTTGGGCAGGAATCTGTTGAGCAGCAGGCTGCCCGCAATTGCTGATACAAGCGAACCGCATAGAATGCCAAGCTTGGCTTCGGCAAGCAGTGAGACTCCGCTGCCAAGTGAGGCGTAGGAGAGGTCTGCAATGAAAATAGAAACGGTGAGACCAATGCCGCAAAGTACGCACACCGATGCGAATGAAGCCCAGTTTGCCCCCTGTGGCAACTGTACAAATCCTAACTTAATGGCAATCCATGAGAATGAGAATACTCCAACGAACTTGCCAAGAACGAGGCCTATGATTACCGAGAGGCTTATGCCGCTTATAAGGCTGCCTATGGACATTGCCGAGAGGTCGATGCCCACATTTGCAAAGGCAAAGAGTGGAATGATGAAATAACCTATGATGTTGTGCAGGCTATCCTCGAACTCCTGCAAAGGGCTGATGAGCTTGTCGGCTGCCGATTCAATACTCTTTAGCTTGTGTATCTCCTCGTGCGTCAGTATGGCCGTGTGGTGCTTGCCAACGATGTGCAGTTCATTGAAGCCGCTGATGTTTTCTTTGATGCGCTCAATGTAGCGGGCTGCTCCCTTGCGTATTGAACCGGGTGTACAGAATGCCACTATCACACCGGCGATGGTAGAGTGTATGCCCGAGTTGAGCATGAAGTACCATAGTACAAGACCCGTCACCAGGTAGAAATTCTTGCGCATTATCTTCCTGTTGTTGCCAATTACGAGCACTGCAATGCAAATTACTGCATAGAGCAGGTAGTTGAGGTCTATTGTCGAAGAGTAGAAGAGAGCAATTACAATGATACCGCCAAGGTCATCGGCAACAGCAAGTGCAGCAAGGAAAATCTTTAGGCCAATGGGTACTCGCTTGTCAAAAATGGCGAGTACGCCAAGTGAGAAAGCGATGTCGGTAGCCATTGGGATGGCGGCACCACGCAGCATGTCGGGGTCGCCGGGGCAAGTGAGCCAAAAGAACAGCACGGGAACCAGCATACCGCCGCAAGCGCCAATGATGGGCAGCATTGCCTTCTTTGCCGATGAAAGCTCGCCCACAAGTATCTCGCGTTTGATTTCAAGACCTACGGACAGGAAAAAAATGGGCATGAAAAAGTGACTGCTGGCCTAGATAAGTGTCATTGGGTGGCCGTTGTGGCTGAAAAGGTTGAACTGTCCTATTGAAAGGCTTACTTCCTGGTTCCAGAATTTGAAGAACTCGTCCTTCAGTGGCGAGTTTGCAAGGGCAAGAGCAAAAATGGCGCACACAATGAGAACAACACTGCTGTTCACATATTTCTTGACCATGCTCTTGAAACTGTAGTTGTGTGTCATGTTTCTTGTGACTTTTAAAACGGCGCAAAATTATACAAAAAAAACAGTATCACTTTTTTGGATCTATCGTTTTTTTCAATCATAGCAATAGGTTTTTTCGTATAGTTGTAAAAAGAGGATAACCCAAAGTGAAATGGGTTACCCTCTTGGTGCTGTGGATTTGCCGGGTTGCAGTTATCGAATCCTTACCTTCTTTGTTGTATTGCCAATATTTACAATGTACATTCCGCTCTCCAGGGTAATCTCTTCATCGGCGGTGCCGTTGTATATGACAGCACCATGCATTGTGTACACCAGTACCTTGTCGCCCGGTTTGTGTCCGCTCACAACAATTGTATTACCCATAACCCGGATGCTTGCTTCATCCTCTTTTTCATATACATCGGCTATGCCGGTGGGGTATGAGGTCTCGAAGGTTATCTCTTCGCCGTAGAAAATCTCACTTTCTGTTATCACATAGGCGCGGCATGCGTATACAGTGCCGTATTCAAGGTCTTCGATTACTGCGCTCATTCGCTGGCCGCTTGCGGTCACTTTAGTGACATTGCGTGAGTCGCCGCTGCGTGACGGTGCCGCTTGTACTTTGCCTACAGGCCAGTATTCAAATCCCTGTTCCTTGATGTTGTCCGATCCCGCAAGTACATAACCGTTGAGACGTACAGAGTTCACGTCCTTCTTTGTCGATGTGTAGGTGTGTATCGTAGGTGTGAAGTACACATAGGCATCGGCAGTGCCGAATCCAATCCATTCACCGTAGTAGTAATTCCCAGTTGCCGAGCAGTAGTATGGGCGGTACTTGTAGTATGTGTTTGCGCTCAGGTTGTGCAGTGCACCCTCCATTACTCCCTCATGTATGGCGCAGCCTACAAGTTCTGATGGTACAAGGTCGGGGGCATCAATGCGGCGCCACTCGAAGCCGGTGCCGGCCTCTTCATTAGCAATGTTGGCCTCGGCGCAGATGATTGCCTTTGTGTTGCTTGTTGCCTTTGCCTTGAGTGTGTTGAACTTAAGAGGCTCTGTGCGTACTGTTACCTGTTTCTCAATTCTTCCGGCCTCTTCGGTTGTCACATAATATGTGAACGAGTATTCCGTGTCGGGGTCAAGGCCGGTGAGCACAAGGCTGTCTGTTATATTCTCATAGTTGTCGATACTTATATCAGAGAATTCAAGGATTTCGGGTATATTGTTACTTATCTTCAGAGAGAACGTAGTTGCTGTGGCTGCAAATTCCTCCGTTAATATATACTTTACTGAATCGCTGTAATTGGTATAGTAGTCTATTAATTCAGTTGTAGGAACATATATTTTTGCCGTCTTTGCAATGGTTGGTGTTTCCATACTCTGTACTCGGTGCAGAATAACTAAACTTGCCTGTGAACAACCGCTGAAAGCATCTCGTCCTATCCTTCTTACACTTTTAGGAATAATCATTTGCAGATTCTTGCAAGCACTGAAAGCGCTGTTTCCTATTTCAGTCACCCTCTTGCCTATTTTAACATTCTTGAGCTTGTCGCAAGCATAAAATATTTTCTGTGGAATTATTGTAATGCTGTTAGGCAATACAATGCTTTCAAGACTTGGGCAATAACCGAATGTGCCAGTTCCAAGGCTTGTAACATTCTCTGGTATTGTAATGTCTCTTATATTGTTGCATGCTCCAAAGGCTGCGGCTCCAATACTGGTTACACCGCATGGTATTTCAATGCTTTCAAGTCCAGTGCAATTATAGAACGATTGACTTCCAATGCTTGTAATGCTGTTAGGGATTTCAATGCTTGTAAGACCTGTGCAACCGTTGAATGCAGAATTACCAATGCTTGTAACGCTGTTAGGGATTTCAATGCTTGTAAGACCTGTGCAACTGTTGAACACATAATCACCAATAGTTGTAATGCTGTTAGGGATTTCAATGCTTGTAAGACCTGTGCAACTGTTGAACGCATGTTCTCCAATGCTTGTAATGCTATTAGGGATTTCAATGCTTGTAAGACCGCTACAATTAGAGAACGCATAATCTCCAATACTTGTAACACTGTTAGGGATTTCAATGCTTGTAAGACCGCTACATTCACAGAACGCATAACCTCCAATGCTTGTAACGCTGTTAGGGATTGTAATGCTTGTAAGTCCTCTGCGACCCCAAAATGCTCCACCGGCTATGCCCACTGTCCCTTCTTCTATGTTAATGGAGGTGTTTGAAGGCATTTCACCAGTGTATTTATAAAGAACTTTGCCAATATATACAAGACCATTAGGAAAGTTCTTGTTTTTAAGCCATTCTGTTCCGTAAAAGGCGCTGATGCCAATACCTTTAACACTGTCAGGGATATTGATGTCTACTAGAGTTGTACAGTCGTAAAAGGCATAATCTCCAATACTGATAACACTTTTAGGGATATTTATGTTTGCTAGATTTGTGCAATTATAAAAAGCGTAATCGCCAATACTGGTAACAAAATCACTTATTGTTACAGTCTTAAGTGTTGATATTTTATAGAAAGGAGAATAACCATTGGAATATTTTTTATAAGATAAGTCACGACCTAAATAAATGGTTTCTAATGGGCAGTTATAGAATAATGCTTCAGGATTGTTTTCGGTGTTGCCGTATCCCAACGACAATGTCTTTTTACCATCATTGATATATAGTTCTGTTAATGATGTACAACCATTGAACGCTTCATTACCAATAGTTGTAATACTGCCTGGAATTTTTATACTAATTAATCCAGAACAACCTCTGAAGGCTCCATTACTAATACTGACTGTACCTTCTTTAATATCTAGAGATGTGCTGTCTGGAATAGTTCCTTTGTAGTTGTAAAGAACCTTGCCTGCATAAACTACACCATCTGGCTGATTTTTATACCAAGCAGTGTTGTCGAACGCATAATTTCCAATGCTTGTTATGCTGTTAGGTATATTTATGCTTGCAAGCCCGGTGCAACTGTTGAACGCACCATCTCCAATGCTTGTAACGCTGCTGGGGATTACAACACGTGTAAGGGCGCGGCAGTAACTGAATGCAAAATCTCCGATACTTGTTACGTTGTTAGGGATTGTAACACTAGTAAGCCCAGAACAAGATGCGAAAGTATTATTCCTAATGCTTGTCACACCGTTAGGGATTGTAACACCAGTAAGCCCAGAACAATAACTGAAAGCATTTATTCCAATGTTTGTCACGCTGTTGGGGATTACAACGTTTGTAAGCCCTTTGCAATTATAGAATGCAAAATCTCCGATATTTGTTACGTTGTTGGGAATTGTAATGCTTGTAAGCTCGGTGCAATAATAGAATGCATATTCTCCAATCATTGTTACACTATAGGTTGTGTCGTTATAGGTAACGTTTTCGGGAATTATAACAGTATTTTTATAAGTATTGCCAGAAGGATTTTCATAGGTTACCTCAACTGTCTTATTTGTCTCATCGGTAATGTTGTAATAAATTCCATTTACCACAAAATCGTGTGCCATGATGCTACCGGTTGTCAGCAGGCAGGCTGTCGCCATCAAAATCCTAAAGTAAAATTGTTTCATATACAGTTCATTTTATTTTTTGCAAAATAAACGTAAATGCGCTAAACATCAAAGCTTTGTCTGGTTATTTTTTTTAACGACTTGGGCGTGGAGTACAACATACGGCATTGGCAAGCTTGCCAATGCCGTATGTTGTCGCGGTGTCTGCCGGTTTGTGTAGACTGCTGTTTCTGCAATTACTCTTCGGGTGTAAACATCGGGTCCCAAGCGGGGAGCATTGTGGGTTTCTCTTCAAGAATCTTCAGAATGTTCTCGGGAATATATTTCTTGTCCACAACAAGGCGGAACATATATTCGTTGAACCACTCGTCGGTCATTATGAGTGTGCCGTTGAAGCCCGACTGTGCGCCCCAACTGTTCTCTACCTGCCATTTCTTGGGGTTGCCGTCCTTGTCAAGGTCAACAGCCATCAGTGTCATGGCGTGTGACGAGCCGCTGTCGAAGGTGATTATTCGTTCGCGTTTGTCCATGCCGAACTCAATGCCAAAGAGCTCCTCGTAGTTGAAGTTCGCGAGATCAAGTGTTCCGCGCTCCGAGTTCAGGTACTTGCCCACGTCGCACGAGAAGTACATCATTGTGCTGTCCTTGATTGATGCAATGGCCATTGCCTTGATTTCTTCAATAGGGAGGTTGATGTAGAGCCAGTTGTGGCCGTCATAGAGGTGGCGGTCATACTCAATCTCGTAGCACTTCCAGTATGGACGCGCAGGGGCATTCATGAACATCACATAGTCGTCCTGCATGTTTATGTTTACATATTTCTCGTAGAATGCCTTTGGAGTGTAGAGCTGTGGCTCCTCGCGGTACTTGCCGTTTGCGTCCTTTGGTGCCCACATGAATTCTGTAGGTGGAACACCATATACATTTGCAAGCATCTTGTAAACAGTCTTCAACTGCTCCTTCTTCATGTTCTGCAACTCCTTCTCTTTTGCGCCGTTCTCATGAGCCTGGCGAAGTTCGATGGCGAATTCGCGCAGCTTGCGGGTGAGGATTGATGAGAATGCGCTTGTGTTGTCACTGGTGTAGGTCTCCTTCATAACGCCCTTGGGCACAACGCCATACTTTGCAACAAGGTCGGCAACGCCGGTGAATGTACCGCCATCGCTCAGCGGGTGCTTCAGGAGCCACTCCACGGTGCGGTCGTCAATAGGTTTCTTGCGTGTGTCGATGATGCCCTGCAGGAAGAGGTTCGACTTCTCCAGCTGGTCGAAGAAGAAGTTATATACCTGTGAGAACTCGAAGGCGCCGAGGTTCTCGCTCGCAATCATCTTTGCACGCATCACGTTAAGGCCGGTGAAGAGCCAGCAACGGCCCGATGACTTCTGGTTGGTAGTTCCCTTTCATGGTACGCTGTGGCTGAAATAGGTGTCCAGTTCGTTGAGGTTCTCCTGGTTCAGTGCCAATCCCTTGATGGGCTGCGAGAGCAGGATGTTCTGGAGTGCCTTCTCGGCTGTTGTGGGGTTGTAGCTGTCGTTCAGCTCCT
>JAZRGF010000117.1:0-2320 GCA_045644005.1 Bacteroidaceae bacterium
CCTCAACCGGCGAATATCTGCCAATTGTGAACCGTGGAAACTCCGGTACATACTCTACAGAGCAGAGCAACAACATTGAGAGCTACATCAACGGACAGCCCAAGAAGGTGTTCATGATGATTGGTACAAACGACATTGCAACATCGGGAGGCCTCAACTTCAGCGGCGAGCAGGTGCTTGCATACGTAAAGAGCATTGTCTCTCGCATACACGCACGCTCACCACAGACAAAGATATATCTTTACAGCATTCTCAAGAACAAGACAGGTAACCGTGTGGAGGCTACATGGCTGCACACAAACGAGATTGTAAAGGAGTATGTAGAGACAATGAATGTAGATTGGCTCACATACATTGACCTCTATGACAAACTCGCAGGCGTTGCCCAGGGTGGCGTATGGAGCTACGACAATCTCCACCTGACAGCAGCAGCCTACCAGGTATGGTGCGAGACTATCTGCCAGTACCTGCAGGAGGGCGAGGATTACACAGTCTCAACAGTCTATCCAAGCAACACATCATCATTGCAGCAGAACGGTGGCCTTGGCAGCGCACATGGTATGCGCGCCACTTACTTCAGCATGTTGCCAATAAGCAACGACGATGTTCTGGTGTTCGGTGACGAGTTCATCAAAAACGGCGAGTGGCAGGAGCTGTTGGGCAACCGCAACGTAAAGAACCGTGGTACAGGCTGGGGCTATGGCGGCGACATTGCCACAACAAGCAAAATTGTGGATGCGACATACGCAAACACCGGCGTGGAGAAGAAGGATGCAAAGGCAATCTTCATCTACACAGGTACAGGCGACTGCAATGGTAGCACTGATATTGCTACTGTAAAGAACAGCTATAAGGCACTCGTTGACAAGGTTGCACAGAAGTCGCCTACATCGAAGATTTACCTTATGGCTCTTGCACCTACAAACAACGCGACAACAAACACATCGCGCATTGCGGCGTTGAACAGCTACATGCAGAGTCTTGCGACAGGCAACATACGCTATGTCGACACATACACCCCACTGCTCAACGGAAATGTTGCCAATACAAAGTATTTCTACCCAAGCAACTACCTTGGCGGTTTGGGATATGTTGTAATGGCAAATGCCATGAAGGATGCCTTGAAGGCCGATTTCCCAAGTGACACATATACTGCAATCAGCGAAGCCGATGCCGAGGTACGCTATGCACAGGCCACACTGCGCAACACCCTTTCACAGGAAATTGCACGCGGCGAGTCAATGGAACGCGGCGAGTCAATGGGACAGTATGACCCAGAGAAGATGGCGGCATTCGATGCAGAACTGGAGAATGCATACGCACTGCTTGCAAAGGAGAGCATTACCGAGACCGAGGTTCAGACAATGACCGGCAAGCTCAACGAGGTTCTATTGCAGGCCATTGCAATGCCAAAGGCAAGCACTGAAAGCAATGAACACTGGTACCAGTTTACATCACTGCGCAGCCCCAATCTCTTCATCAGCGCCGAGGGCGAAGCCACAGGTGTTGTGGGCAAGGAGAACACTGCCGCATCGGCAGTATCAATGTGGAAGTTCGTTGACCGTGGCGACAACACATTCGACATTGTGAACCGCAAGTATGGCTCATACCTGAACCCTGTTGCAAACTACAACACACAGATTACAACAACAAAGAGCAAGCCAGCAAAGGGTTGGACGGTAAGTTATGCCGACACCCCGGCATACTACATAATCTCATCGGGCGAGGTACAGCTGAACCAGACCGGCAGCGGACAGAGCTTCAAGCTCTACAACTGGAGTGCAAGCGACAAATTGGGCAGCGACCGCGGCGACACCGGTTGCCAGCTTTCAATTATTGAGGCAGGCGAAATAGCAGAATTGCCCGATGCAACCGACGGCATTGTATATACCGTAGACAAAGCCAACGGTAACCTTTACCACAAGGACGGTGCAGCCAACCAGAATTGGAACTGCTGCTGGAAGAGCAACGCTACTCCACAGTTACAGTTCGGTTGCGGAACAATCAACAACATGAACTGGAGCGGCAACAACGTACAGTTGATGACAGGTACTGCCGGCAATGCAAACTATTCAATCACAGCACCTGCAGGCTATGTAATAACCGACTACAGCTTCACATTTGCCAACAGCGGACACAACACCGGGCTCGAACTTACAATGGACAACGGTACTTCGTACACCACTTCGACAACAGCACAGACCATAAGCGCGAAGAACCAGAAAGCAGGTTCTGTTTCGTTCCGCCTCGCAGGCAACAACGGCAACGGCGTTGTACTCACAAACTTTACCGTAAAGATTAAGGAGGACAGGATTGAGGC
>JAZRGF010000118.1:0-1058 GCA_045644005.1 Bacteroidaceae bacterium
GAACGGCTATACATTTGCGTATGATGCCGATTATTTGGCCGAGGCCGAGGCCGAGGCTGTGAGCCTTACTTTACCGTTAAGCGATAAACCCTATCGGGATAAGGTGCTATTCCCATTCTTCGATGGTTTGATTCCCGAAGGTTGGCTATTGGATATTGCCGAGAAGAATTGGAAGATTGATGCTCGCGACCGTATGTCGCTGCTCGTTGCGTGTTGCAAGGATTGTATCGGTGCGGTAGGTGTTGAACCTGTAATCAATGAGGAGGAGTAGCGTATGGCAAAGTGTCTATATTGTTACAAGGAGTTGAACGAGGGTGAAAAGGACTTTCACAAGGCTTGTTCAAAAAAGATGTTCGGCACGCCAAGTGTTCCCGAATTGCCATACACATGCGAGAATCTTACTGACCTTGCAAGGCAGGTAATTCGTAGCCAAACGACTTTGACGGGTGTTCAGGCAAAATTGTCATTGGATATAAACAAGGGTGGTAAGAACGAAGCAGAGCGTTTCACCATTGTTGGATTGTGGGGACGATATATATTGAAACCTCAGACCGACCGTTTTGCACATCTGCCCGAATTGGAGAATTTGACAATGCACCTTGCAGAGTTGGCAAAGATGCAAGTTGTACCGCATAGCCTTATCCGTTTTGCAGATGGTGAGTTGTGCTATATAACCCGCCGCATCGACAGAACAGCCAACGGCGACAAACTACCGATGGAGGATATGTGCCAGCTTACGGAGCGACTGACCGAGCATAAATATAAAGGCTCGTATGAGCAGATTGCCAAGGCAATACAACGATTTTCGTCTGTTCCCAAGTTGGATATGGTATACTATTGGGAGCAAGTGGTCTTCTCGTGGATTACGGGTAATGCCGATATGCACCTGAAAAACTTTTCGCTATATAGCAAGGAGCAGGGAAAATATGTGCTTACGCCTGCATACGATATGCTCTCCACCGCACTGGTTATGCCCGAAGATACCGAAGAGTTGGCACTGACCCTCAACGGCAAGAAACGCAAAATCAAAAAGGCAGATTTCGTAATCTCAATGCAAG
>JAZRGF010000119.1:0-45032 GCA_045644005.1 Bacteroidaceae bacterium
TCATGATGAAATGGGATTTTTAGAAAATTTTAAGATAGATGGTAAACTCCTAATGAATATAATAGACAACAACGAGTCAATAAAAATTACTAAAAAGGTTGTTAAATCCTACATTGGATATGACGATAATGGTTATCCTTATAATTGTAAATATCAACCCAACAAAGAAAAATACGGAATTTTATTTGATGGGTACAAGAATAAGGCCGAAGGAGTCCTTTTCTATGATTTTGGAGTTCAGAACTATGATGTGAGTTTTAAGTATAAGGGAAAGGATTATTATTTGTTGACAGAACCTGATCATGTGGCTGTGTGCGATGACCATTTCACAGAGGAGTACGAGATTTATACAGATGCCATGGACTTGATTGAAAATTTTAAAATTGACGGTAGGCCTTTGATTGACCTGATGGACGAAATAGAGGAGATTGACCCTGAGTGATAACCAATAATTTCCATAAAATGAATAAACCATATATTATATACGACGAAAAAGGAGACCCAATAAATGGAAAATACCCACCAAACAAGGAGATGTATGGTGAGGAATTCGGTGCTTACAAGAGTGAGGCAGAAAAGATCTTGTTTCACGAGTTTGCAGTAATGTCATCAGATTTATAATAATACATTTTATAGCGTTAATAAGGAGGCGGATTCAATAACGGTTTCTTGGAATGCATTTTTGCCTGACTCTAAAGTCGTATATAATGAAGAAGAATATCGAGTGAAATATACAAACTCTAAGAAATGAACAGAGATTATAATAATCAACGAAGGTGACCTGCAAGTCACCTTCGTTGATTATTTGTCATTACCACCACTTTGCGGGGGTGTCGCTCATCTCAATTGTGAGCGTGCCGCCTGCAGCAATGTCGCTGTGCTCAATGTATGGCAGGCTGTGTGGCTTGCCGTTGAGTTTTATGCTCTTGATGTAGATGTTTTTGTCGCTGTTATTGATTGTTTCGATAATGAACTTACCGCCTTTGACGGTGAGTTCGGCGCGGTCAACGGTGGGCGAACCGAACCAGTAACGTGCGCCGGCAGGCTCAACCTGGTAGAATCCGAGTGCCGACATCAGGTACCATGCCGACATCTGTCCCATATCCTCGTTGCCCGAGAGACCGTCGAAATTGTTGCGGTACTGTGTTGCCATCACCTCGCGCACGCGCTCTGCTGTCTTCTGTGGCTCGCCAAGCATTGTATAAAGGTAAAGGATGTGGTGGCTTGGCTCGTTGCCGTGGGCGAACTGGCCAATCATGCCCGAGATGTCGGGCGATGCGTCGCCGTCAACTGTCGATGGTGCAAGGAACAGTGAGTCAAGGCGTGCAATGCATGCCTCCTTGCTGCCGAACATCTGTGCATAGTTGTCAATGTCATGGGGTACCAACCATGTGTACTGCCAAGCATTGCCCTCACAGTAGTCGTTGGCACGGTGAGCCGAGAAGTAGGGGTTGAACGGTGTGCGGAACTTGCCCTCTTCGTCTACACCGCGAATGAAACCTGTCTCCTTGTCGAAGAATGTGCGGTAGCTGTGGCTCATCTTGGTGAAGTGCTCATAGTCGGCCTCTTTGCCAAGCGCCTTTGCTGCGTTGGCTGCTGCCGCATCGGCAATGGCATACTCCATGTCAAAGGCAACGGCCTCACTGAAGATGTCGCATGGGATGTAACCATGCTTCAGGCGGTGCTCCTTTCCGCGCTCCTCAACGGCTGCGGTCTGCTTGATGGCAGCGAATGCCGCTTCGTGGTCAAAGCCCTCTATGCCCTTTACAATGGCGTCGGCAACAACGGGTATGCCCGGGTCGCCCACCATGCAGTCGGTCTCATTGCCCCAAAGATGCCATACCGGGAGGTCGCCCTGCTTGTCGCAGATGTCGACCATTGTGGCAACGAACTCGCCGGCCTTCGCCGGGTTGATGATTGTCATCAGCGGCTGCTTTGCGCGGTATGTGTCCCAGAGCGAGAAACATGTGTAGCGTGGCTTGTCGCTGTTGTATACCTGGTCATCGGCACCGCGGTAGTCACCGTTGACGTCGCTGAAGAGCATTGGAGCAATAGTCGCGTGGTACATTGCAGTGTAGAAGATTTTCTTCTGCTCCGGGTCTTTGATATTTACCTTTATGCGTGAGAGTTCGTTCTCCCAAGCCTCGACAGCTGCTGCCTGAACGGCTGCGAAATCCCAACCGGGTAGCTCGCTTTCAAGAGCAAGCTTTGCGCCGTCGATGCTCACGGGAGAGATTGCCACCTTGAGCATAACCTCCTCGCCGGCTGCTGTTGTGAACGAGGCACGGCCGTACATGTTCTCATACCCATTCAGTTCAAAGCTGTCGAAAGGCTTTGCGAACTCTGCTGCAAAGTAGATGCGCTGGTTCTTTGCCCAGCCCTTTGAGTAGCGGTAACCCACAACGCGGTTGTTGCCCTCGGCCTGCATGAATGTCTCGGTGCTCTTGTCCCAGCAGCCGCCGTTCTCAAGGTCAATGATAATGGCAGCCTCATGGCTCTCGGGGAAAGTGTAGCGGTGCAATCCCACGCGTGCTGTTGCAGTCAGTTCGGCCTTGATACCGTAACGCATGAGGGGTACGCTGTAGTAGCCAGGCTTCACAATCTCGTTTGTGCGCTCGGCCATTGACCACATGCCGCTGTATGGGTTGTCAATGGTTCCGCGCTCATACAGTACTTCGCCGGTTACCGGCATCACGGTAACATCAAAGAGGTCGCCGATACCTGTTCCGCTCAAGTGCGTGTGCGAGAAACCTATCACCGACGCCTCGTCCTGGTGGTAGCCCGAGCACCAGTCCCATGTCTGGTTGATGCTGGTAGGGCCCAACTGCACCATACCGAAAGGTACGCTTGCACCCACGAATACGTGACCGTGTCCGCCGCTACCGATGAGCGGGTTCACATAGTCGGTCAATCTCTCCTGCTGCTCTGCAGGCTGCTGTGCACATGCTGCAAATAGCAGCGCAAGTGCCATTATGCTGTTCTTCATTATCTTCATTTTGCCTCTTTTTTAAGTGTGAGCTTTATGTTTGCGTTGTCTGTCAACTGCTTGTGTGTTATGCGGTAGCCGCTTGGCTTGCCACTGACCTCAATCTTGTCAATATAGTGGCAATCGGCAGTGGGGCGGTCGCACTCAATTGTAATCTTCTCGTTAGGGGTGTTTATGAGTACCTTGTCGAACACCGGTGTTGTGATGGTGTATGTGGGTTCGCCGGGGCAGTCGGGGTAGACACCCATCATTGAGAACACTGCCCATGCCGACATTGTGCCTGTGTCGTCGTTGCCTGGGATGCCGTCGGGCGCATTCTTGTAGTGGTTGTCGAGGATGTTCTTCACCTCCTTCTGTGTGCGCCACTCCTCGCCCTTTATGCGGCTGAAAAGGTAGGCATATACGATGTCGGGCTCGTTAGCGGGGTCATAGTGACCGTTGTCGAACACACCCTGCAGGCTGTTGACGAAGTCCTTCTTGCCACCCATGAGCTTTGTCAGGCCGCCCAAGTCATGCGGTACGGCAAATGTGTAGCACCATGCCGATGCCTCGTGGGAGCCGGGCACGTTCTCGAAGTTCTTGCCTGTGGCAGGGTCAAAGTCGCCAAGGAACTTGCCCTCCTTTGTGAGCGGGCGCAGTGTGCCGTGCTCCTTGCAGAAGTAGCGGCGGTAGCTCTGCGAGCGCTTGATGAACTCCTTTGCGCGTGCCTTGTTGCCAAGTGAGTCGGCAAGCTGTGCAATGGCATAGTCGGCCGAGCAGTATTCAAGGGCATGTGACACGAGGTTGTCGCCCGCGAGGTCATTGGAGAAGTACCACAATGGGATATATCCATCTTTTACATAAGGGTCGATGTCGGGGCGTATGAGGTTGTTCTTGCCCTCGGTGGTTGCCGACTTGAGCATTGCCTCACAGGCTGTCTCGATGTCAAAGTCGCGCAAGCCCTTTATCCAGCTGTCGGCAATGACAATGGCTGCGGGGTCGCCTTCCATTGTGAATGTCTCGCGGCCGAAAAGTTCCCAACGTGGCAGCCATCCCCAATCCTCGTACATTCCAACCATTGTGCGCAGCATGTCCATCTGGCGCTCGGGGTATACAAGTGTGAGCAACTGGTGCAGGTTACGGTATGTGTCCCACAAAGAGAACACAGTGTAACGTGTGTGGTCACTCTTTCCTGTCTCGCCATTCTCCATCTTGGGGTATTCGCCGTTTACATCGCTGATGATGCTTGGATGGATGAGCGCGTGGTAAAGGGCTGTGTAGAAGATTGTCTGCTGGTCTTTTGTGCCACCCTCTATGCTTATGCGGCCCAGGTCGTTGTTCCACTGCTCTACAGCCTGTGCATGGACTGCGTCAAACTCCTTGCCCTGCTGCTCGGCATTGAGGTTCTCTCTCGCATTTTCAATTGAAACGAAAGAGACTCCCATCTGCACGGTAATCTGTTCTCCCTCGGCAAGGTTGTCATAGCAGAAACGGTAGCCGATGTTGTCGCCGGCAACCTCGCGGTAGTAGTTCTCGTAGAGCTTGTATGTGCCGTCATCGGGGGTCCACTCGGCCTCTACACCGGTGAGTTGTGGCTGGAACTTCCACGCACCTTCGCTTGTGGGGACTTTTGACACGCGCATAACAAAATATACGGGGAATACAGCTTGTGTGGTGTAGCAGAACGTGCCAAGTAGTTTGAATCCCTCTACCTCGGTGTTGCTCACACGGCGCACCATTGCACCACATTCGTTCGATAATCCTTGTCCCAGGTTCAGTATGATGTTACCCTTGCCTGCAGGGAAGGTGTAGCGTTCGCACGACGAGCGTGTAGTAGCTGTCACCTCGGTCTTTATGCCGTACTTGGTCAACAGGTTGCTGTAGTAACCCGGTGAGGCCTTTTCGCCGGTGTATTCCGAGCCGTAGCTGCAATAGTTCACATCAAGCTCGCCGCTTGTGCGCATAACCAGGAGCTACGATGCCTCGGGACACCCCACGCCGCTCAGGGCAACATGGGCATAGCCGGTGAAGAATTTGTTGTTGTACTCATAGGGTGCCGACCACCAGCGCTGGTCCTTGTCAAAGACATTGAGGTCCGAACCCATTACGTTGAACGGGACAACCGACATCATGCCGTTTGGAGTGACAGCACCGGGGTTGGTGGTACCGAAATTGGTTGTTCCAATGAATGGGTTCACCAAGTCGGCAGGTTTCTGCGCCGCCACTGCAAAAGGGGCAAGCAGCAACAGCAGTGATATTAATCTCTTTATCATAACGCTTATGCCTGTTTCTTGTCAAGTTCGCTGAGTGCAAAAGCGTAAGCGCCAACCGATACGGCCTTGCTTGCACCGAGCTTTGAAATTGCTATGCCCACTCGTTTCTGGCAGTCGTAGTCTACGTATCTGTCCTCTCCGTAAACCTTCACTTTTTTGGTTTCGCCCTTTGCAAAAAGCTCGAATTCATCGGTATTTTCCAGGTCATAGACCTTCATCTGTACAAGGTTTACCTCGTCGCCGCCAAGAGTGCGTAGCTTTGAACGCATCTCCTCAAGCAAAGCTGGCATAATCCAACGGCTTGCAGCTGAAACGCCGCCACCAATAACTACGAGGCCGTCAATGATGGTCACGGCTGTGGAGATTGCAGCACCGGCGACGCGTCCCAGTGATGCGAAAGCCTCCTTTGCTGCAGCCTGGTTGCCCTCGCGTGTGCCGTCGGCAATCTCGCATATGTCCTTTGGAGTGAGGCCGTGGTCGGGGTTACCGCTCTGTTCGCCATATACGCGGCAAACGGCACGTATTGCAACACCGTCCTCCACAATCACATCGGGCATATCCCTGTGGCGCAGACAGAATGTCTCAACACATGAGTTGTCACCACGGTTAAGGTTATTGTCTATGACCACACCAATGCCGAATCCGGTGCCAAGGGTGTAACCGATGAGGTTCTTGTACTGCTTGGTAGAGCCAAGCTCCTTCAGACGGCTGTTGATCTCGGGCAACATGCCGCAGAGTGCCTCGCCATAGGCAAAGAGATCGCCGTCGTTGTTGATGAACACGGGCACGCCGAACTTGCTCTCGAGGAACGCGCCAAGTGCCACACCGTCGCGGAACGATGGGAAGTTGGGCAGGTAGCCGCCGATGATGCCGTTAGGATAGTCGGCCGGGCCGGGGAATGCGAAACTGATGGCAACAGGTTTTTCCTCCAGCTTGTCGAATACCTGTTGGAAACCGTTGACCATGTTCTGCAAACAGAGGTCAAGGTCGTGTGACTGTGCCGGAACCGATACCGGGTCAATGATGAACTCGCCGGCTCTCATGGCACCGAAAACGAAATTAGTGCCACCGGCGTCCAGTGTGGCTACAATGCGGTTGTCTTTCTTGTACATAGTTATAAGTTTTTATTTTTCTGTTATTGCTTTTGAGTATTCCTTGATTATCTCTATTGTAGTGGTGTCTCAATCAGAAACCGAGTACCATCCCTGTGGCTCGTGAGGGGGGTCGCTAAGGTAGTCGTCGCCGGCCTGCCATACAAGGTCGCGTGGACGGCCGCTACCACCCCAGCCCCAGAAATTACAGCCGGCAATGGGGTTGCCTTGCTCCAAGCTGTTCTTCACCTGCTCAAAGATGTAGCGGTAGAAGGTGTCGCGGCTCTCGGTAGTGGGCTCTGTGCCCGAAATGTTGTCCTTGCGTGAGTAACCGAACTCCTCAATGACAAGCGGCTTGTTCAGCCTTTTTGCAAGCTCAATGTGCTCGGCAATGTACTTGCCGCTCTCAATGCAGGCGTTCTCAATGCCGCTGTCGGGGTTCGAGCGTGGAGCCCAGCCCCAGTTCACCGGCCATATGTGTATGGTCAGGTAGTCGATATTCTCGTCGGCATGGATCTTCTCGCACAGTTCCATGTCAACCTCGCAGCCTATGTAACCCTCGCTGCCGGTGGATACCAAGTGGTTGGGGTCAATGCTCTTTATGAGTGCTGCGGCCTCTGAAATCCATTGCGCGAATGCGGCCTTGTTGTCCTTTGCAAAGGGGCGCGGCTCGTTGCAGAGCTGCCATGCCATGATTGCAGGCTCGTCCTTGTACTGGCGGCCGGTGATGCTGTTCTTGCGCGAAATAATGGCTCTTATGTAGTCATAATACATACCAATGGCTTTTGGTTCGCGCGAGAAGTTGGCGCAATACTCTACATACTTGTTGTAGCCCCCATCTTCATTGGTGTTGGGGGAGTCGCCATAGCCGCACTCCTTGAGGTAGAAACCGTAGCCTCCGCTCCAGTCCCAGGCGTTGTTCAGGTAGATGACTGCATCCATGCCGCGTTTGTCAAGCTCGGCTATAACAAAGTCCAGTCCTTGGAGAATTGTGTCATTGAGCACTCCCGGTGCTGTCTGCAGGTATGGCTTTGCCGGGTTGGCAAGTGCACTGCCGGCGTCGGGGCCTGTGAGAATCCTGAGGTTGGTGACACCAATCTCATTCAGGTGGTCAAGCTCGCGGCACAGCCGTTCTCTGTTGCCGCCTTCGCCCTCGGAACCAAGAACCGAGGCGTACCACATGTTTGTACCAATGTAGTGATAGGGCTTGCCGTCCTTTATCAACTCCACACCATTCCTGGTGATAACCTGTCTGTCAGTGTCCGTTGCAGTGCTGCAACCCGAAATCATTGCTGCCGCCATAACGAGCAGAGAGCATATTGTTTTCCGTGTTCTCATGGTAGAATTTGCGATATAATTGCGAAGATAGCAAAATGAATCAAATAACATCTGCTTTTTGTGCAGAGAATGAGGTTTTAATTCTATAATGTGTGAATTTTGTATTTTTTCTGCCGGCGATTGCCTTTTTGACCACAATTTGTATATCTTTGCTATTTGATAACATAAAATGTCAAATGTGCCTGTTGTGATTAGGGCATGGTGCATTACGGTAAAATTGAAGGCAAAACATTAAAATTCAATAAATATTATGGGAAACGAAAACAAATATCTACGTGTGGCATACACCCTTTTGTCACACCGTAACGGTGAGTGTGAAGAGGTTGAAAAGACAACCCGTGAGCAACCTTTTGCATTCTTGACAGGCGTTGGTTATACGCTCGATGCATTCGAGGAGAACCTCAAGGATTTGAAGAAAGGCGATGAGTTTGACTTTACAATTCCATTTGCCGACGCTTATGGCGAGTATGACCCCGACCATGTCCAGGATTTTGACCGCGAGGTGTTTACCATTGACGGCAAGTTCGACTCTGCTCACATATACGAGGGCAATGTGGTTGAGATGATGCGCGCCGACGGTTCTCCAATCCTTGGTACAGTGAAGGAGGTGACTCCTTTGAAAGTGGTGATGGATTTCAACCATCCGCTTGCGGGTTGCGACCTTCAGTTCATTGGTAATGTGGTTGAGGCTCGTCCTGCAAAGGAGCCGGAACTGAAGAAATTCTATGACTCGTTGAAGGCCTCTTGCAGTTGCGGAGGCGGTTGCAGCGGCTGCAATGGTGGTAGCTGTGGCGGCGACGGCGGTTGCGAGGGTGGTTGTTGTCATTAAGAAACAGGATCCATGAATAGTATTGGCAATCTTTTGCGGCTTACCACGTTCGGTGAGTCGCATGGAGTGGCTATCGGCGGTGTGCTTGACGGCTATCCGGCGGGTGTGCTCATTGACGAGGAGTTTGTCCGTAGTGAGATGAAACGACGCCGCCCCGGGCAGAGCGCGATTACGACATCGCGTAACGAGGCCGACGAGGTGCAGTTCCTCTCCGGCATTTTCGAAGGGCGTTCAACAGGTGCGCCCATAGCCTTTACTATCATGAACAGCAATAACCGCAGTGCCGATTACGAAAATCTGCGCGAGGCTTTCCGTCCATCGCACGCCGATTATGTGTATGACTGCAAATACGGTGTGCGTGACCATCGCGGTGGCGGGCGCTCTTCGGCGCGTGAAACGGCTGTCAGGGTCTGTGCCGGCGCTTTGGCAAAATTGGCCTTGAAGCAATTGGGCATTGATGTGGTAGCTTACACTTCGCAGGTAGGCGAAATTGCTCTCAATGATGGATATGCGGCATATGACCTGTCGCTTGTCGAGAGTAATGCAGTGCGCTGCCCCGATGCGGAGACTGCTGCAATAATGGAACGGCTGATACTTGATGTGAAACGCGAGGGTGATACAATCGGTGGAGTAGTGACATGTGTCGTGAAGGGTGTTCCTGTGGGCTTGGGCGAGCCGTTGTATTCCAAACTTTCGGCATCGTTGGCTTCGGCAATGATGTCAATAAATGCAGCCAAGGGATTCGACTATGGAAACGGTTTTGCTGCCGCAACGGGGCGAGGTTCATGGCAGAATGATATTTTCTACAACGATGGCGGCGCCATTGCAACCCGCACCAATAACAGCGGTGGCATACAGGGCGGAATCTCAAACGGTAATGACATCTATTTCAGGGTTGCTTTCAAGCCGGTGGCTACATTATTGATGGAGCAGCCTACCGTTACAAAGGGCGGCGAGGAGACGGTGTTGCTCGCACATGGCCGTCACGACCCTTGTGTCGTGCCGCGTGCCGTGCCTGTAGTAGAGGCTATGGCGGCTTTGGTTGTGCTCGACCACTATCTGCTCGACAGGGCTGCGCGTGGGTTGTTCAATTGAATGGTATTGTGAAAAACAGATATTCATATGGAAAAAAAAGTGCATGAGAAGATGCATGCAAATGAAAAAGCAGCGCATAATGGTGCGCATGCCGGCAAAGGAGAAATGGGGAAGGGTGCCGGGCCTCTTGGCGCGGTGAGTGCGGTGCTCAATGGGCTACCTTCAATACTTACGGGAAACCTGTTTGCGGTGCTCTTCTTTGTGGCGGTATGGGCGTTGCTCGTTTTCTGCGAGCCGGCGCTTCTGTTCCGTGTCAACGAGCTCTCGGTATTCTTGTATGACAATCTTTTCTATGAGGAGTTGATGTCGTTGCCGGCAGGTATACTCTATTATGTTGCCAGCTGGTTCGTGCAGTTCTTTTATATGCCGCTGTTGGGAGCTACGATATATGTGGGGCTTCTGGCCTTTGTCTATTGGCTTACATACAGGGTGTTCGATATTTCCCCAAGGCGCAGGCTGCTGGCGATGTTGCCTGTGGTAGCTCTCCTTGCAACGAATACCGAACTTGGATATTGGATTTTCTATGTAAAGATTCCCGGTTATTATTATGTTGCGTTGTTAGGAGTGCTGTTCTCTCTTTTGGCGGCTTGGGTGGTGAAGATTGCCCATTTCTCTCTGAAACCGTTCCTCATTGCCGCTTGGGTTGCATTTGCCTATCCTTGTTTGGGAGTCTATGCTATTGTATCGGGTGTAGTCATGGGCATTCACGCTCTTTGTAGTGCCATAGGTGGCAGGCAAGGCGTGCTTGGGGGTGTTGTCTCCTCGTTGACGCTGGCCGTGGCTGCCGCGGCAGCCTATCTTGTGCCTGCATACTATTATGGACGCTACACAACTGTGCCTCTTGAGGAGATGCATATGGCGGCATTGCCTTCCTCGCAGTGGAAAAGCGAGCATGTGCCCGACAAAGAGTATAAGGAAGAGGTGATGTCCGTTATTGCCGATGTCAATGGCCGCGTGGGTTATCCTGTGGCCAAGGTACTGACAAAGTTCAGGATAAACATAGACGGCAGTTTCTCGCAGAAGGCGATAAAGAATGCCAAGGATGAGTTGTATGCAAGTGGCGACATTAACCGCCCTGTGAGTGGGAAGATCTATGCGCTTCTTTTTGTTGGCAAGGATGGACGTGAGTTCTACATAAATGAGGTGGGGGAAGGTGTTGCGCTCGTCGAAAGGGTGAACGGAGTGCCTGTTCCCAAGTCAGGGCATTTTGAGTGTGTTCAGGATAAAAAGCTCAAAGATGTAGTGATGTTCAAGACTTCGGGTGGCAGATATCTTGTATGGCGTAAACAGCAGCTCGAGGGTGAAGAAAGATTTTCTGTCGGGTTGTCATCGTCGCCCGATGGGCACAATGCATATTGTACAGTCCTGAAGATGAAAAAGGAGGGTGCTGTGCAGGTGTCCGACGAGTCTGAACTGTTCGGGCTGGTGAATATGATGGTGTTTGATGGCAAGATACAGCCCGATGGCCGTTATGAACAGCTGTGCGTGCCAACCCTGGCCGGCGGGGAGATTATAGGTCTTTCGGCTGCTGTGTTTGACGATGCACGTACATCGGCATTGCGTATTGAGGAGGTCGGGTTCAAGCCATTGCCCTTCTCGCTTGAAATCCAGGAACGGTCAAGGTGGTATGACGTCGAGGCCAACTGGCTGCCGTTCTGGCTGTTGCTGTTGTCGTTTGTGCTTCTTGCAATCATGTCGCTTGTACCGCAAAATTGTCAGTGCTGCAAGGCCGGTGCTTGGCACGGTATCCTGTGGCTGTTTGCTGCAATATTGCTTGCGGGTCTATGCCGTTTGTTCTGGTACGACAACGATAATTTCAGAATAGAGAACAAACAGAACTGGGCGATGTGGAACGAGGAGTGGGAGACGGTTGTCTCTTTGGCTCAAGATGCGGTGATACCGACCCGCCAGATTGTCATGAACAAGAATGTTGCTCTGTTGAAACTAGGGCGCTCAGGCGCAGAAATGTTCTCTTACCCCGAGGGTAGTGCCGATATTGAAGCTTCGATACCGGTGCGCTTGGCGCAGACTGGCGGCAAGATGGCCTATTATCAATATGGCAAGTTTAATTTCTGCTACCGTTGGTGTGTTGAGGATGCTGTGGAGTATGGTTGGAGAATCGAGTATCTGAAGCACGCGGTGCGTTCAATGCTCTTGGCAGGTGAACATCGTCTTGCCGAGAGGTATATCAATATTTTGAAACAGACTTTGTTCTATTCTGATTGGGCCTGTGAAATGGAGACATATATTAATG
Organism: Bacteroidaceae bacterium; assembly: GCA_045644005.1. Taxonomy (GTDB): domain Bacteria; phylum Bacteroidota; class Bacteroidia; order Bacteroidales; family Bacteroidaceae; genus HGM04593. Next base: position 11,846 of record JAZRGF010000119.1, read on the forward strand.
ACCCAGAGTCTTTACTCCGCAACAGGGAATTCTTTATGCCTTTGAATATGACTTGTTACAATGATTTCCTGGATGTGGACGAGTCATACGTGGAGGCATACCTGACAAAGAATCTGACGAATGCGACAGGTAAGATGTCGCGCGTCTATGTCGAGGCAGCATTGGCGTCTGCCCTCACACGCAAGGATGCAAAGTCATTCTGGTTCTTCCTGAACTATTATGTCAATGAACTCAAGGCAAGTTCTTTGCCAAGGTACTATCAGGAGGCAGTTGTGCTTTTCATGAATGTGGACAAAGGCCGTACCGTCCAGGTGCCAAAGGCCTTCCTTGACAACTTTATATCTGTGGGTACGAATACCAGGATGACAAGGTTCATGCAACTTGTCTCAAGGCATAAGGGGATGAGCGAAGAGGAGATGGCACCGTTTTTCAAAGATGAGTTCGGCGACTCTTATTTCTACTTCTATTTCTTTGTGCGTAATATAAAAACCAATTGATTCAAAGGTGATTGTCATGAAAAATATAACGAGATGTACACTGCTTGCCGCATTGCTTGCATGTGCGGCATGTACCCCGGATGTGCCGGCTGTTCCAACGGTATTTGATGCCCTTGATACGAAGCCGGCAATATACCCCGATTATGCCGATGTGGTGGTGCCCTGCAATATTGCTCCACTTGTGTTCGGCGTTGTGGATGAGGCCGATGACTATGTGACGCGTTTCACGGCGGGAGATGAGGAGCTTGTCTGTGGCGGCCGCGAGGTCTCGCCGGCTATGGCTGAATGGCGTGCGCTGATGGAGAGCGCTGCCGGTGCCCGTGTGAGCGTGGAGGTCTATGCCGGCAGTGACGGCAAATGGAAAAAGTATGCCCCCTTCTCGGTGGGTGTGTCGGCCGACACTGTCGACAGGTATATATCCTACAGGTTGATACCTCCCTCTTATGTGGCCTATGAGAAATTGACGATTTCGCAACGTGACCTCACCACATTTGACGAGACGGTCATATATAACAACAAACTTGTCTCCTCTGAGCCCGATGGTCAATGTATAAATTGCCATGCCTACAAGAATCACAGGACCGACAATATGCAGTTTCATGTACGCCAGTACCTTGGCGGAACGATATTTGTGCATAATGGTGAACTCAAGAAGGTGAACCTCAAGACCGACTCCACAATATCGGCCGGAGTATATCCTTTCTTCAACCCGCGATATGATGTCGTGGCCTATTCGGTGAACAATACCGGACAGGTTTTCCATACCAAGGAACCTAACAAGGTCGAGGTGCAGGACCAGGCGAGCGATGTCATTGTCTATGATCCTGTGAAGGAAGTGGTGGCTCACGTTGCCAATGACCCCGACTGTCTTGAGGTGTTCCCGGCATGGTCGCCCGATGGGGAGATGCTCTATTACTGTTCGGCATACTTCCCAAAACGTAATGACGTGCCTCATGTGGAGAATATGATCCGCAACTACAAGGATGTCAAGTATGACATTCTGCGCCGTCCGTGGAATCCCGTGACGGGTGAGTTCGGCGCCGTCGATACGGTATTTGCAGCGTCGGCACTGGGAAAGAGTGCAACGTTTCCGCGTGTCTCTCCATGTGGCCGATATCTGCTCTTTGCGTTGGCCGAGTATGGCTGTTTCCACATTTGGCACCATGATGCCGACCTCTACTTGATGGATTTGCAGAGCGGTGATTGCCAACCTCTTGAGAATGCGAATTCAGACTTCCCCGAGAGCTACCACTCCTGGAGCAGTACCGGCAGGTGGATTCTCTTTGCCAGCCGTCGTGACGACACGAACTACAGTCGCTTGTATATGGCTCATATGAACGGTGACGGAACTTGTGACAAGGCATTCCTCCTGCCGCAGGCCGAGAGTGAATATTATGACTTTTTCGACCGTTCCTACAATGTTCCCGAGTTTATGATAGAACCCGTCCGATTTACTCCGTATGAGTTCCTCGAGGTGGTGAAAGGCGACGCTGTAAATGTTAAATATTCGTCTGCTATCAGGTGATTTTTTAATAAATGTTTGTTAAAAACCTTAAAAAGGCGATTCTTCCATTTTTTTGCATTTGTTGCAAAGGAATGGAAGTTTTTTTTTTATTCTGTGTTAAAAAACAGTTTTGTGCCTGAAAAAAAAGGACTATTTGTGCGAAAATCTATTTAAAATTCTTATTTTTGCACGTTAACTATGGGGTAATTGTGCCTCAACGTGAAATGTTTAAAAAAAACAAAAAATAATAATTAATAAATTTGTAGTTATGTTTAAACACCGTTTGACAAAATTTGGCATCTCGTCGTTCATTGCGATGTTCATGCTTTTTATCGGTGGTTCACTGCAGTCATGTAAGGATTGGCTCGATGTTTATCCTTATGACGATCCCGGTGATCCCGAGTGGTTGGGTTCAAGTGTTTATGATTTCCTCAAAGAGGGAACCCCAAATCACACTTATAGCCACTTCGTTGCACTTATCGACAGCCTGGGTGAGGCGGAGACGCTCTCGTACACAGGTAGCAAGACATTGTTTGTGGCCGATGACGAGGCTTTTGAACGCTTCTTCAGCAATAACGATTGGGTCTCTCGCAATGGTGACAGCTGTGTAAATAGTGTCAGCGAAATGACAAAGGCTCAGATGAAGACCATTCTCTACAACTCAATGCTTGACAATGCGATGTTGCTTGACATGCTTTCAAGCACAAGCTCGGATGAGGTTATGGAGGGAACCTGTCTGCGTCGTCTCTCTTCTGCAGCTGTCATTGATACAATCCCCTTGATTGATGACTCAAACTGGCCTGCATACAACCACTATTGGGATGTAATCCGTGGAAAGGACAGAACAGACGGTATACGTCTTGCCATGGATGGCACAAATGTGATGTTGGTGCACTTCCTTAACGATTATTTGAAAAAACAAAACATTAAAGCGTCGGATATCGCGTTCCTTTTCAAAAAGAAAGGAAACGCAGTAAAGACCTTTACCGATGGTGATGCGTTTATCTATGGAAACAAGATCGTTTCAAACGATGTGAATACAGGTTCTTACTCCGATGATACATTGACTATCATATGTAAGAACGGTTATCTCTATCGTATGGATTCGCTTCTCATTCCGCCAATGAGTATGGCCGGTGAGATTCGCAAACACCCCGATACCAGAATCTTCAGTCATATGCTTGACCGTTTCTGTGTGCCCGAGTATAGCAAGGAGCTGTCCGATAAATACTTGGCTAAATATAAGGTGAATGAGAAAATCTACAGATTGCGCTACTTCACATCTGAATATACAGCACACGATTCGTTGACCAAAGCAAAGGTGACTCTTGAGGAGAGCGAGTTGCTGAACTACGATCCGGGCAACAACAGCTTGAAGGAGAAGGACGGTGTTGCGTCTGATATGGCGGCCATGTTTGTTCCTACGGACGAGGCAATGTATGAGTATTTCAGCCCCGAAGGTGCGGGATACTTCCTCTTGACAAACTTTGCTCCCGATGTGAAAGTGACCGATTACAAGAGCCTGATGAGTGCGCTTGACAGCGTTCCTCAAACAAATATCGCTCTTATAATCAACAACCTGATGAAACTCTCTTTCAAAGAGGCGGTGTTGAGCAATTTCAACAAGATTATGGATGATGCCAACGAGCCAATGGGCATCGATTCTACGCATGTGGACGAATGCGTTGTTGCAAACAACGGTGTTATATATATATTGAACAAGGCATTTGGCCCTGCTACATATGAATCGGTCTACGGTCCTACAACCGTGCTCAACAATATGACAATCATTAAAACCGTCATTGAACAGTTGCGCTATGACTACTATCTGCTTGCAATGGATGCCCGCTATACATTCATTGTTCCCGAAGATGGACACTTCCTGTATTACGATCCGCTGACAGTGACAGCCGATAAAGCCAAGCTCTATTCTTTCCACTATGACACTAACATGCCAAAACAGAATGGAGCCAAGAAGTTCTGGGCCAATGTATACCAGTTTGACCCTGCAACTTATGAGATTGTCGATACATTGACCGAAGAGAGTTGGCCGGTTCCTGTCGAGAAGGAACAGAAACCATTTAACGGTATAGCCCAATTTGCTGCAAACCGCATGGAAGACCTGATGGAATACCTTATTATAGTACACGATGCCGGCGAGGATATTTTCACTTCTCACAACAAGTATTTCATGACAAAGGGATATGGAACAATCAAGGTCGATAAAAGCAATCATGATGCGGTAAAGTTCTATGGCGGTGAGCAACTTGAGAATGGTACCTATGTTGTATCTTCAACAACAAGTCCCCAGAAGAACGGTGTGACATTCAGTACAGTGCCCGGTCAGGAGAATACTCCAACACGTCTGTATACATCCATCCCTACCCCTCCTACAAGGTCGGTGTATGATAACATGAAGATGCATCCTCAGTTCTCGGGCTTCTTCAATTTGTGCTATCCGGGTGAGGATTATGCGTCAAACGACTCAGCAGTCTCTACATTGAGGAAAGTCTTCAAGATAAAGACTGCCAACAGCCAAAAGGAGTTGTATGACTCGGCAAAGCAGTACTCAATCTTCTATACACAGACATTGAATCCGTCAAAGCCGAAAGAAAAGGGACGTATTACTGACTATACAAAGAATATTGTGCCGTTCTTCAATATCTATCACTATACTGTATACGCACCATCCAATGATGCTATAAATGAGGTTATTGATCTTGGTCTTCCTACTTGGGAGCAGGTGGATACCGTTGTCAACACGGGACGAAACTTGAAGGCTGCCTCAATGTTGCGCTCTATCATAGAATTCGCGAAGTATCACTTCCAGGATAATTCTGTTTATGTTGATAATGAAATTGCTGCGAAAAAATATACTTCGGCAGTGATTAATCCAAAGACAAACAGATTCTATGAGCTGCAGGTGCAGCAGGATGGCAACACCTTTACCGTTAAGGGCGAAGTCGGTGATCCAAGACGCGTTATCTTGACCACCGATGATAGAGAGAACAAGGATTGGAATATCATGTGCCGTGATAACGTGTACACGTCTAAAACAACCGGCATGGATGCCGAATTGGAACTCTACTCTTCATCTTCATTTGCAGTATTGCAGCCAATCGACGGCGCGCTCTTGAACGAGAACATGTTTGGTTACGATGGTCGCTTCAAACGTTTTGCCGACAATGGTGCTACAGTTGACATAATGTATGTCGATGGTACCGGTAACACCACAATTGATGGTGTGGATTACTACCTTGTTGCAAATGTGGGAAATGTCCAGGTTACAGGTATTGAAGGTATTGAGGCCGATGAAGCCCTTCAGGAGACACACAGGGTTGCTTATCTTATGACTCCTATTGATGAAACAGAGGCCGGTCACGAGTGGCCTTATACACGCGAGAAACTTTTGGAAGAAAAAGTCAGTGTGAATGGTAAATGGGAATACCTGCCTATACTCGTTTCTGATGAGGGATTCCAGATTAAGGAAGTCGAGACTAAAAGCTCGGGCAAGGTTGTGAAATCATATGTATATAAGACCACCGAGAAAAACGGTATTATATATAAGGTGAAATTGGATTGCAACGCCGAAATCAAGGAAGAGGTTCCGGTTGGCAAGGTCACTCCCGAAGAAGGCGGTGAGAACAACTGATTGGTGATGTAGAAAAAACATAATAGCTATGATAAAAATAAAGCATTTATTTCTGCTCGTGCTTCTCTGCTTTATAAGCAGCAGTGTATTTGCACAAAAGGGTGCGAGAATTTCGGGTACGATTACAAGTGATGCCGAAGGTCCGCTGATTATGGTGAACATCACCGAGCGCGACCCAAGCAATCGTATCATCGAGGCTTGTGTGACCGACTTCGAGGGTAACTTCTCAATGGTGGTAAAGAATACAAGCAATGTTCTTGAGATTTCATATGTGGGTTACAAAACACAGCGTGTCGAAATTGGCAGCCGCACCGTCTTCAATATCAAGATGGTTGAGGACAACATGCTCGAGACTGTCGATATCGTTGCTGAATCCCGTTCACGTTCGGGTGGTCTTGATATTCTTGACCGCGAGATGACCCATGCGACACAGAAGATTAGCATGGACGACATGGACGGTCTTTCATTTGCGTCGGTCGATGAGGCTCTTCAGGGACAGATTGCCGGTCTTGACGTCGTTTTCAACTCTGGTGACGTAGGTTCTGGTACACAGATGCGTCTTCGTGGTAACTCGACACTTGGCGGTGATGCAACCCCACTTATCGTGGTGGATGACAACATCTTCGAGGTAGACGAGGGTACAAATATCCGTGAGGATGCTACTGCCGAGAACTTCGCCGAGCTTCTCATGATCAATACCGAGGATATTGCCGAGATTGAGGTGTTGAAGGATGCTGCCTCATGTGCAGTGTATGGTTCGCGTGGTGCCAACGGTGTCATCAAAATCAAGACAAGACGTGGTAAGCGTGGTCCGGCCCGCGTAAACTTCTCGTACAAGTTCAAGGACAAATGGACTCCAACCGGTTACAACTTGCTTAATGGTGATGACTACACCATGCTTATCAAGCAGGCTCTTTTCAATATGAACCACAAAACCGAGGAGGTGAACATCGATGAGCTCAACTATGACAAGAATTTCTCCGAGTACGAGAACTTCAACAACAACACAGATTGGGTAGATGCCATTTCAAAGCACGGTTATAGAAATGAGTACAACCTCAATATCAGTGGTGGTGGTGAGAAGGCTACTTTCCGTATTTCAGGAGCTTATTCAAACGAGAACGGACAGGTGCTTGGTCAGGACCTTAACAGCTTCACAGCACGTTTGGCACTTGACTATTATGTATCGGCACGTATCAAGGTTATCGCAGACTTCGCTTTCTCATATACAAAGCAGAGACGTAATGCCGAGAGCCTGCTCTACAATGCTTTGCTCATGATGCCTAATATGAGTATCTATAGTCAGGATTCACTTGGTAACAATACAGATGCCTACTATTCAATGCTGAAGTATGCAACCCCCAACGTCTTGCAGAGTGCAATGCAAGGCCGCAGGAACCCGCTTGCTGTTGGTGAACTGGCACAGTACCACACCGAGAACTACAGTATCAACCCGATGATTACCTTCGAGTACAACCTGCTTGGTCTTGAGGATAATGAAACACAGTTGAAGTATCGCGGTATGGTGAACCTGAATGCCTCTACATATACAGGTTCCAAGTACATGCCTGCAGCCTTGTATACATCGGAGTGGTATGACCAGAGTAAGAATAGCTCAAATGCCGATGATAGCAAGAGCCTTGGCTTTACAACACGTCATCAGTTGATTTTCACTCCATACCTGGGAAATAAGGATCACTATATGACAATGAACGGACAGTTCGAGCTGTCTACCGGTAGTGGTAACTCGCAGTACTCAACAGCCCTCCATTTGCCTACTGGCAACATCAGCAGTTCTACTGTAGGTGCGATGCTTACCTCTTCGGGTACGGGTAAGTGGCAGAGCCGCAATGTAAGTTTTGTGTTCGATGCGCACTACTCGTACAAATCGAAATACTCTTTGCGTCTTGCTGTCCGTGGTGAGGGTAATACCGCAATGGGTGATGATAGAAAATGGGCGGCTTTCCCATCAATCTCGGCACGTTGGAACATTATCGACGAGTCTTGGATGGAGTGGGCAAAACCTTACTTGAGCATGTTCTCGTTGCGTCCTGGTTTTGGTATTGGTGGACACGCTCCGGGCTCTAATGCTACATTCAATACCTACTCTGCTACAGGTCTAAACTACTTGGGTATGGCCGGTTTTGATATGGATGGTATCCGCCTGACCGATTTGCGCCGTTCAAATCTCCGTGAGTTGAATATCGGTTCAGACTTCGGTTTCTTCAAGGATTTCTTTACCGGTGCATTCAACTTCTATCATAATACAACCCGTGACAACATCATTCAGGGTTATCGTATTCCTTCTTCTGCCGGTGTTATTGATAAGAACTCGGGCACATATGCGTTGGCATACAAGAATTCAGGTACCGTACGAAATTATGGTTGGGAGCTTAACATGAACCTCAATAACATTAAGTTGGCAAAGGATTTCTCAATGTCATTGTACTTTAATATAGGTAATAACTACAACGAGATTCTTGAACTTGAGGAGGCATATCTTGATGCGAAGAACCCCGACTATACTTCTCCTGTAAACAGTCAATACCTCTCTCGCATACAGATAGGTAACCCAAGCGGTGCAATCTACGGTTTCCGCTATAAGGGTGTCTATCGTTACAGCTACAAGAACTGGGAGAAGGCTCTTGCCGAGGAAGAGGCCGGACGCAACGGTACCTGTCCTATTGTTCGCGATGCCGATGGCAACGTTGTCTATGATGCCAGCGGAAAGCCAAAGAAGCTTGTCCTTTTCTATGACAATGAGAAAGGAACAAACAAATATGTGTTCAAGGGCGGTGATGCTATCTATGAAGACATCAACCATGACGGTACAATCAACCAGCTCGATATCGTCTACCTGGGTAACTCCAACCCTGCAGCTCAGGGTGGTTTCGGTTTGACATTCCGTTACAAGAAATGGTCATTGAGAACATCTTTCACATACCGTTGGAATGTTGATGTCGTGAACAGCTCACGCATGTCATTTGAGAACATGGCAACGTTTGACAACCAGAGTGTTGCCGTTAACTGGCGTTGGCGTAAGGATGGCGACGTGACAGAGATTCCTCGTGCGGTGTACAACTCTAGTAACGCGTACAACTATTTGGGTAGCGACCGTTATGTCGAGGATGCATCATATGTACGTCTTTCATATCTGCAGTTGTCATACTCATTCAAGCCCGAATGGTTGAAGAAGATTGGCGTGAAGAACCTTAACCTCTATGCATCGGCCGACAACCTGTTCTTGTTGACAAAGTATACAGGTCTTGACCCTGAGGTGGCAAACGGTGGTGAGGGTATTGCATACGATAATTCAAAGACCCCACGTCCACGCTCGTATACAATTTCATTGTCTCTTGGTTTCTAAAAGTTTACAAATATGAAAATAGTATCAAAAATATATAGTAAAGTTCTCCTTGCAGCGGTTGTTGCTGTCGGTGCCATGATGAGTTCATGTACCGATTACCTGACAATTATCCCTGCCGATAAGGTTGTCGAGGAGAACTTCTGGCAGACAAAAGACCAGGTCAACGGTATGCTTGCAACAAGTTATATCAAACTGTTCAGCACCGATGCTGTAAGAAAGGCGATAATCTGGGGTGAGGTACGTTCGGACGATATGAGTTACCCATCGTCTTCGGATTACAATCCAGAAGTCAAGGATATCATTGAGGCTGAAGTTGACTATAAAAACAGTTATTGCAACTGGGGAGTTTATTACGAGGCAATAAGCAGCGCCAATCTTGTGCTTGAGTGTGCGGGTAAGGCAAGGCAGACCGACCCCGATTTTACCGAGGGCGATTCTATTATAGTATCGGGTGAGATGTATGCAATGCGTGCTCTTTGCCACTTCTATCTTGTACGTACTTTCCGCGACATTCCATTGGCAACAAGATCGGCCAAGAATGATGCCGATATGCCGGATTATGTTCAGGTACATCCGCTCGAGGCGCTGGACCACATTATGGCGGATCTTGACAAAGCTCAGGATATGGTTATGAAGTCAGGTGCATACACTGACCCGGCCAAGAACCTTGGACGCATTAGCCGCAACGCTGTATTGGCGATAAAGGCCGATGTGAACTTGTGGCGTGCTGCATTTGCAAAATATTATGAGGATGACACAGAACGTGTCAAGCCGGGTGACGTACAGAGATACTATGACGAGTGCGTGCAGAACTGTCAGGAGCTCCTGGATGATATGGACGCAACCATTGAAAAGGAGAACGAGGGTAATCAGTTGGCCGAGACCTATCCCTACAATCTCATTCCCAACCGTGGCGATGATTTGAAGTCAAGCCTCAAGAGTACCGCTTATGACGAAATCTTCGGTTCAGGAAAGAACTCTTCGGAATCCATATTTGAACTACAGATTTCTAGTGACAATACCTCGCGCGACGAGACAAAGGGTGCTCTTGCTGTCTATGGAACAGATAATGACCCGAATCTGGTGGCAGCTTCTAAAAAGTTTATTAAAGATTACTACGCAAAGGATGACCTCCGTGCCTATTCTTTTACAAACCTCAATAATTTCGAAGATTTGGATAAAGAGGAGACTGTTCTGTGTGTTACAAAATACGTGGCGAAGAAATCTCCTGCCGCCAAGGAAAAAGACTACCGCAAGAGCGGTGAATGGGATGCCAATTGGATTGTTTATCGTCGCACCGATGTGATGTTGATGATGGCAGAGGCTATGGTAACACGTGAAAACGCTACCTCTGATGATATGCAGGAGGCATTCAACATTGTACATGCAATCAACACCCGCTCAAGGTGTGATTCTACCGCTATTGAGGAGAACGAATTGAAATTCGAGGACTATCCAACTGCCAAGGATATGCAGGAGCTTGTACGCGATGAGCGTGCCCGTGAGCTTGCGTTCGAGGGCAAGCGCTGGTATGACCTTGTGCGTCTGGCATTGATGGAGAAGTCGACAGCCTCTGTAAAGTTTGTTGCCGATAAGCTCAAGAGTGGTGGTGTGGTAAAGATCAAGATGGCCAATATCGATTGTCTGTTCTTGCCAATTTTCCATGAGGAGTTGCGCTACAATAAGAATTTGAAGCAGAACCCCGAATACGATGACGATGATTCATTGACTGAGTTGAATTGATAAACGCAGGGCAGCGCAGAAGCTGATGAAACCGTGTGGAGAAAGCTGTCCCGTAATAAAAAACAAAAACATATACATAATATGAATAAGATCATTAAACATAAAATTCTTGCCGGAGTTATGTTGCTTGGCTCTATGCTTGCAGGCTCTTCTTGTGAGGACGTTGTGGGTATAAATGTGACTCCCGAAACTCCGTTTGCAGACAAGACATTATACGAGGTTATTGTGAATGACCCCGAATTGTCCGACTTTGTTGAGATTCTCAATGCCTGTGGCGCAGAGTGTGCCGATTCGTTGTTCAACCAGTCAAGAGTCTACACCGTGTGGGCTCCGGTGAATGATGAGGTTTTCTTCAATAAGGACTCCATACTGGATCGTATAGCTGCCGGCTACCGTGAAGACGTGTTCCTTACATTTGTCAAGCAGCACATTGCCAACCACGTTGTTGCTGCCAACGGAGCGCTCGATAGCGTAAACAAGGTGATGGTGCTCAATGGAAAGAAACCTGTCTTTACAGGTAATTACAAGGATGGGTTCACATTCTCTGGTATTGAACTCAAGGAGAAGAATATCCGCGCAAAGAATGGCATCCTTCACAAGATTGCAACTCCCTCCGAGTATAACTACAGCATTTGGGAGTATCTCAAGGTTGCTGAGAATGTAGATTCTGTAGCACAGTACCTCTATTCATATAATGTCACCAAGTTCAACGAGGGCCAAAGTATAAAAGGTCCTATGGTAGATGGTGAGCAGACATTCCTTGACTCGGTATTCACTACAACCAACTCTTGGCTTGATAATGGCGGCGTAGGCCTTATTGATTCAGAGGACTCTACATACATCGTTTATGTCCCAAGCAATGCAATGTGGGAGAGGGAGGTTGCAAAGGCCGACTCGTGCTATGCCTATGATATGAATAAAAAAATGACAGATGCCGAGAAGTATGAGCGTGACTCATTGCGCAAACGCTATCCACGTTATCACAACCTTAAGTTCATGACATACAGTGTCAATGAGCAGAGACATGTCAATAGCAGTGACTCAATGAAGCCTGCTCACGATGAAGGCGATAAAAAGCTTTTTGCAAAGGCCGATTTGGATGCCAATGTGGTATATAAGAAGGAACTCTCAAACGGTATTTTCAAGGTTGTGGATTCTATGCCATACAAGCATACCGACCTGTGGCACGATACCATCTTTGTCGAGGGTGAGAACGAGAACATGTGGAACTATGGAAGCGACCAGGATGCAGCGGTTGGAACCAAATCTGCATTCGAGAACGAAATCAACCAGAAGGATTCTGCACTTATCGGTGCAAAGGTATCGGGCAGCTATTATATGAACTTTGGAAAAGAGAGTGGTAAGCCCACTGCAAAGTACAAGATACCAAAAGTGCTTTCTGCACAGTATTATGTCGCCGCCATATTTGTTCCCGCGAACATTACCTCTGCGACCATGGATTCTGCTGAAATAAAGTACGGCAAATATAGCTTTACCATAAAGCAGCAGGTATATAATGAGAATGGTATTCTCAAGAGCGTCGATCTTTTCAAAAACGGAACAAATAAAGGATTTATTGTAAACAGATTCGGTATGGATACCCTGTATCTTACTGTCGATGACAGCAGGGATGGCGAGAGAGTTATTATCAAACCGAATTGCTGCGAGTTCTACGGCAATGGCTACGATGCAAGCGAATATAGCGTGACATTGGATATACAATCCCAGAATCCTACTAGTGCCGAGAAAACGAAATACGGCGACTTTGGCAAGTCTATCCGTTTGGACAAGATTATGCTTATTCCTGTACCCGAAACTGAAGAATAGTTTGTAAGATGAAAAAAAGAAAATCAACTATGTATATGCGACAATTATTGCAATTAACAGTGGCATTGATATTTTTGATGCCATCAGCGGCTTTAGCATCGGAAACGGTGTCTGAAGGTACTGTAGCAGACAATCCCGTTAAGGTAGAGAAAAACAGTCCTGCTGCAGATGTGCGCACAGTGACCGGTACGGTATACGATGCGGCCACCAACCAGCCAATGGCCGGTGTACGTGTCCAGGCAACAGGCCACAAGAGAATCACTACAATGACCAATGCCGAGGGTAAGTATAAATTGAATATCCCTTCTCATGTGACACTCTTGACATTCAGTACCACTGATTATCTGCTTGTTCAGAAACCCGTCGGCAAAAGGGACATAATTAACGTACGTCTTCACTCCGATGATTTTCAGGAAAATTACAGCGATGATATCGTTGTCACTGCCGAGAGGGGCTTTGATGAGGATATAACAACTGCAATTACTATTGAATCTGATATACAGAACCAGTTGGGTGCCGATGTTCGCACTGTGAACCGTTCGGGAACCATGGGTATGGGTGCTGCCATGTTCATCCGCGGTATCAACTCACTTAATGCCAACGCACAGCCATTGGTTGTTGTGGACGGTGTTATCTGGGACCTGCAGGAGGGTAATGAGGCTATCCACATGGGTGCATACAACAATGTCCTGTCGGCTATTGATGTCAATGACATACGCAGCGTCAAGGTGTTGAAGAATGGCGCAGCCATATACGGTGCACGTGCTGCAAACGGTGTCATCATAATCAATACCAAGCGAGGCGAGAGCATGGCGACACGCATTACAGCGAACCTCTTTGCCAACGTGACACTTGAACCCGAAACACCGCGTATGCTCTCGGGCGAAGAGTATCGCCTCTATGCCAACGACATCATTGGTACCATGAATGTGAATCCAAACCGCGACATTGAATTCCTCCGCTCGGACAAGCCTGTGTATACAAATGGTAAACTCACAAGCGGTTTCCTGTATTATGACAAGTATCATAACAATACTGACTGGAACGAAGTCGTTTATCGCGAGGCTGTATCGCAGAACTATAAGATTAATGTAGAGGGTGGTGATGATGTTGCCATGTACAACTTCTCATTCGGCTACACATTGGGTAACTCGCCAATCAAGGGCAATGACTTCAACCGTCTTAACGTACGCTTGAACTCTGATATCGTGCTTACTGATGATTTGAAGACACGTATTGATATCTCTTATGCCCGCGTTGGACGTGAGCTGCTTGATGACGGTATGCGTGAAGATGCAACATCTTTCCCATTGACATCTCTTGGAGCACTTGCAACTGTCAAGTCTCCATTCCTCAGCCCCTATCGTTATTCATCTCTCGGTGAAATCAGTGCCATTATTGATGTTGCCGATGATTTTGCATACGGTGTATCAAAAGCAGCGGGCATTGCTAACCCTAACAACTCATTGTATAACCCGCTCTCTATTCTTGACAAGGCTTCGGATCCTCACAAGAACGAGTTGGAGTATACAAATATGGGTATTACTGTTGCTCCTGAGTATAAATTGGGCGATTTCACAATCTCCGAGACGTTCAACTACTCTTTGTATCGTGTGAGTGAGAAGTACTATCTACCTTATCCAGCTGCGGCCGATAACAAGCAGTATTACTTCTATGTGAACTCACTCAATGGTAGCATAGGTAACTATATCGCATCATACTTTGGCAAGGAGGCTGCACTCTCAAGTGATACACGTGTTGCATGGGCAAAGGTGTTCGGCGCTCATAGTGTAGATGCCTTTGGAGGTTTCCGTTATACGAACTTCAATTTGGACTCAAATGCCATCAGCGGCGCGAACTCAGGTTCCGATATCCAGTTCAACACAGCCAAAGAGCACATTGAGAGTGACGGCGAAAAGAATGTGTGGTCAAACATGGCATGGTACCTCTCGGCCGATTATGCTTACAGAACACGTTACTTCTTGCAGTTGGCCGCTTCGCTTGAGACATCTTCACGTTTCGGTGGCAGAGCCGACAATGCCTTGCGAATGCTGGGCGTGGCATGGGGCTTCTTCCCATCGGTGCAGGCCGCGTGGTTTGTTTCTTCAGAGCCTTGGTTCAATGTGAAGGGAATCAATGCCCTCAAGTTGCGTGCCGGTTTTGACGTTACCGGTAACGATGCCATCGACTACCTTGCAGCACGCAGCTATCTGCAGTCTGTCAAGTTCTCTGACAAATATATGGGTCTGCAGCTTGGTAACGTGGAGAATGATGGTGTGAAATGGGAGAGCACAGCACGCTTCAATGTGGGTGTTGATGCTATGTTCCTTGAGAACCGTCTTGCGCTTTCGTTCGACTGGTACAGGTCAAAGACAAGAGACCTCCTGGTGCAGAAGCAGTATCAGTTCGTTACCGGTATGGGCACATATTGGGCTAATGGCGGTGAACTCCAGAATATGGGTGTTGAGGCAACGCTTAATGCCAAGCTTGTAAATGACAGGAACTTCCAGTGGGAGCTGGGCGCATCTTTGGGTCACTATAAAAACAAGGTGACAGCGCTTGACGAGGCGCTTGCCCCCGTATCGGTTTATGGTGCCGAGGTCGCTACAATGGTTGGCCAGCCTGTAGGTGTTTTCTGGGGCTACAAGACCGACGGTGTCATCGCTTCTTCGGCCGATGCTGCAGAGTATGGCCTTTATCAGCGCGATGCTACCGGTGCAAAGCAGTATTTCAAGGCCGGCGACATGAAGTTCGTTGACGTGAACCCGGGTTCGGCCCCTGGCTGCATCGATGAGAATGACAAGACCGTTATCGGTAACCCCAACCCCGATATCTATGGTAATATCTTTACAAGACTTGCTTATAAGGGTCTTTCACTTGATGTAAACTTCAACTATTCTGTTGGTAATGATGTCTACAACTACTACCGCCAGCAGCTTGAGAGTGGTTCGTCATTCTATAACCAGACAACAGCAATGCTCAACCGCTGGACTGTGGACGGACAGGTAACCGACATTCCTTCAGTCGCTTATGGCGACCCTGTAGGCAACTCGCGTTTCTCTGACCGTTGGATAGAGGATGGTTCATATCTGCGTCTCAAGAGCGTAAGGTTGTCATATGAGATTCCTGTTACAGCCAACTGGCTTCAGGGACTTACTGTTTGGGGTGCTGCAGAAAACCTCTACACCCTGACCAAGTATAAGGGTAGCGATCCCGAGTTCTCGGTAAGCAATAATGTCCTTTATCAGGGTGTCGATGCCGGCTTGTTGCCACAGTCACGCAGTTTCCACGTTGGTGTTAAGGTAAATCTCTAATGAATGACAAACCTTTGTTAATGAATATTTATCAAGGTGCGAAAAAAGATAAAACAATGAAAAAGAAACTTATTTATACAATAGCATTCCTACTTGGCGGAACCTTTATGTTCAGTTCCTGCGATGATATGTTGAATGTTGACTCAAACCGTGTGGAGTATGAGTTCGATGACTGGACACTCAATGACTCTGTATTCTCGGTTCTTGGTATTCTTAAAGGTGTGCAGAATGTTGCTGACCGTCAGGTTCTCATCAATGAGCTGCGTGCCGACCTTGTGACTGTCAATGAGTCAAAGGCCGTTGTTGATGTACAGGAGTTGAGCCGTTCGGAGTTCAACCTTGGCAGCAACAAGTATCTTGACGTAAAGGATTATTATGCAATCATCAACAACTGTAACATATATCTTGCACGTGTAGATACTACACTTGAGAAGAACGGTGTGAGACTGATGCTCCCCGAGTATGTTGCCGTAAAGAGTGTACGTGCATGGACATATCTCCAGCTTGCAATCAACTACAACAATGTACCTTACTTCACTGAGCCAATCCTTACTCACAGTGCTGCCGAGGAGGTTATGAACACCCCAATGCTCACACGTAATGATATTCTGAACAGGCTCATTGAAGATATCCTCCCATATGAGAACCCTACTACATATCCAATGCCTGCATGGGATACCGATGGTAAGGTGCTCAAGTTCGGTAGTGACACAGATGGTACCGATGTAGAGACAAAACAGCTTTTTGTGCCAATACGCATGTTGTTGGGTGAGCTCTATCTTTGGAAGGGTGACTACAAGAAAGCCGCACAGTATTTCTACTCTCAGATTGTAGGTGCCGGTACATCAAAGAAGTATACCGATGCAGGCTTCCAGGCTGCATATAGTAAAGAGAATGGCGAGGGATACAACAACAACTTCATCAAGATGTTTGCCTCAAAGAGCTATGGCGAGACCAGCACAAACTTCTTCACAATCATCCCATTCTCAAATACAGACCTTGGTGGAACAACATCATCCGCTCTTGCATCTGTCTTCTCTCCACAGTCGCAGGTAGGTGCTGCGCAGGTTGAAGCCTCTGCCGGTTTACGCTCTTTGGCGGGTCGTCAGGTCTATTCATATATTGAGGAAGCCGACAAAAAGAACAAGGCTGTCTCTCCCCAGTATAGCCATAAATACAAGTATAAGGGCGATCTCCGCATCAAGGCTACAACCTATTCACAGCATGGTACCGGTGATGACAAGAACGAGTACAAGAATATCATTGCCAAGTTCAACTACGATGAGGGTTCGTGGAATATTGATGGTGCCTTCACACCGCGTGTAAAGACAACATTCCTCATTCTTCAGCGTAAAGAACATGCATACTTGCGTCTTGCCGAGGCGTTGGTAGGTTTGGCGCGTGGTGACAATGAGACACGATATGAAGGTGCAATGGAACTTGCCATGAACATCCTCAAGGTAGGTCCAAAGGCAAATTACCGTCTCTTGAAGAACCCTGTGTATGCCGACAGTGTACTGCTCAATTCAAAGGGTGATACAATATTTGAGTACACATACGAGGCTGGCGTGAAGAAAGACAGCGTGGCAAGAAAGGATAGATATGTTGCCTCTTTCACAGATGAAATTGTATACGATTTTACTGACGACCTGTTCCAGAGCAACATAGGTATTCACTCACGTGGTTCGGGCTTCAGCGAGCGCAACGCATACTATGCGTTGAACGATACATGTATCGCACGCTATTTGGGCCGTACAGTGGTTGAAGATGATGTTGAGAAAATCTTGGGCGATATCAGCTACCAGGATTCACTCAATTACATTGCTGACCTCGTTATCGATGAGCTTGCTCTTGAGTTTGCTTGGGAGGGTACACGTTTTGGAGACCTCATCCGCTTTGCCGAGGCTGCAAAGAAAGATGGAGATCCCAAGTATTATGATATTCTTGCCAAGCGCGTTGCCGGTCGTGCATTGGAGAACAGTGTGACATACCGTAGCGAAGGCTTCCAGAAGGATGCCAAGCTCTATGATGATATGTCAAATGAGGAAAATTGGTACTTGCCGTTGCCTGCTGGCGTTGTTGACCCGGTAAATCCCGCGGATGTAGCCAAAGGTAAATGACCATACGATAGATAAACCATTGCAGACCGGGGCTAGTGCCCCGGTCTGTTCTTTTAAAACGTATATTGTCATGAAAAAGATTGTAATCCTGTCTGGTGCCGGAATGAGTGTAGAGAGCGGCCTTGGCACCTTCCGTGGTGGCGGTGGCCTGTGGGACGAGTACCCTGTTGAAAAGGTAGCAACTCCCGAGGGATATGCCTCCAACCCACAACTCGTCCTTGACTTCTATAACAAACGCCGCCGTGAGCTGCTTACCGTGCAGCCCAATGAGGGCCACAGGCTTGTGGCATCCCTTGAAGAACGCTTCAATGTTACCGTTGTTACACAGAACGTCGACAACCTTCACGAGCGTGCCGGCTCAACCAATGTCATCCACCTGCATGGCGAACTCATGAAGGCCTGTTCCTCGCGCCAACCGCAGAATCTTGACTATGTTTGCATCCTGCCGTCACCCGATAGCGACCTGCACCTTGGCGACCTCGCAGCCGATGGCTCACAGCTGCGCCCTTTCATCGTGTGGTTCGGTGAGGCTGTACCACGCATGGAAGATGCTGTAGCTGCACTCGGAGATATCGATGCTTTTGTCATCATTGGCACTTCGCTCAATGTCTATCCTGCTGCAGGGTTGCTCAATTACGTGCCATACGGCGTTCCTGTCTATCTCATTGACCCCAATGATGTGCATGTTACAAGGCGTGATGTTATAGACAACAGGAAAGGAGCACCAGAGGGAATGCGTACACTAATTGAAGAACATCTTGATAAAATATGAAATGATTGCAATATTAAAATAATTTAACAATATAGGTTATTGCTTTTTAATTAAATGTGTTAAATTTGCATTGGAAACAAACAAGGCATGAACTTTGACAAACTCCATGCATGAACAAATGTTTCCCAAGGATTGTTTAATTTTAAAATCAAGATAGTTATGAAAAAGTATATCTGTACAGTATGTCAGTGGGTCTATGACCCCGAGATTGGCGATCCCGAGCAGGGAATTGAGCCTGGTGTAGCATTCGAGAATCTCCCCGACGACTATGTCTGCCCACTCTGCGGCGTAGGAAAGGATGAGTTAGAGGTAGAGGAGTAATACGAATTCTAACTGAAACACGCCTATTAATTGAGTATACGCTTCCATGCGTTGACATTGCAATAATGACAAGAATAGGGTTCCGGTGCACCGGAACCCTATTCTTGTTACTACTCCCCTGATTCCTTTACCAGGTTACTTCTTACTAGTCACTCCTGTCTCCCTTCTTTTCTTGAGCTTACAAGGCTTGTAAAGAGTCTACAAGGCTTGTAAACTCATTGATGCAACATCAATCATACATAACTTTGCACCATAAGTTGAACATTAAATAATAAAGTTATGGGAAAATTATCAGACATTGTTAGAAATCCGGGTGTAGTAAGTCAGTATGTTCGTGGTATGGTCAGTGCAAAACGTGACACGAAGAATTGCTATAATCTTACCTTTGTAAAAGAAGCAAATGGCGGATGGTACATCGATTTGCCTAATTGGAAAGGTTCACATGCGAATCTTGCGATGGTGGCAGGTTCCGATTTGTTGCTCGACCATCTCCACAGAGAAAACAACAAAGTAGAAGTTGAGGTTGTTAAATCGGACATTCCGTTGGATGATATGGACGGATATTTTGTGTGTGAGCAGCTTGAGATGTCAATGTTCGGGGGAGCGACATATAATGTATGTGGATTAGAGGGTTTTGACAGGCCAATTTGGATTTGCCCTGTAACACTCTTCGTGCTTGGGGAATATCCTAAATATATATATATTTGTCAAACGAAATAAAACTGCAACTATGATTTTGAATTATGGAATTCCAATTGGAGTAAGCAAGTTGCCATACCAACCTGCTATAGACGAGATATTGTATGTTGAAGGGAATCACACCATTAAAATAGAAAGGTGGAAGGTTGAGTATTACAAAGAGCTAATCAATAATTCATTAAGAAGTCCTGAACAATATGCGGAGGGCTATTTCTCTCTTATCATCGATATGTTGAATAACCCATCTTTATGGACCGGTTTTACTACAGAGCAGCAACAGGCAATGAGAACAGAAATGATTGATAGCTTTGATTTTGCCACTTGTTCACTTTCTCGAAAAAAGTTTCTTCCTTCTTTATTCGTATATCATTCAAAGGTAGGGAATTGCAAATACAGGTTCCAACAATTTGTTATTGGCAATAATGGGTTGCTGCAGACTTTGGACGATGTTATTGCTTATATGGATTTTAGAGATAAGTCTTATGGAATAGATTTTGAGTCGCAATCAAAATTCCCGAGCGAAAGAGATGGCATTGTTGAGCAAATGCAGAATTGTGCCCGGAAATTGCTTGAAATAGGAATGGATAGAAATGAAATTATCGAAAACTTATTCAATAGCAAGCCAATGCAAAAGATGAAAGTTCTAAAAAATGGTGATATCTTATTGCAGGGAACAGAATATGGAGAAGCGAATATAAATCTACCGCCATTGGATAAGGCCATCTATTTATTGTTTCTTCGCCATCCCGAGGGTATCAATTTCAGCTATCTGCCCGATTATAGGGAGGAGCTTATGGAGATATACAGGAAACTGATGAAATATCGCACAACAGATTCTATGTTGAAGAGTGTCGAGGATGTCACAGATCCGACAAAGAACTCCATCAATGAAAAATGCGCGCGCATCCGTCGTGCTTTTGTCGATGCCTTGGGACGTTATCTGGCCTTCTCATATTACATTACAGGAAACAGAGGTGAGGCTAAGAAGATTGTTCTGGACAGACGTTATGTCAGTTGGGAAACAGAAGATGAATAATATAACATTAAAGAGAGTTCCGGCCGGAACTCTCTTTAATGTTATATCCCTAATTTCTTTACCAGGTCATTCCTGCCCATCCTGCGCAGCAGTTGTGCTATCTGCTTGCGCTCCTCGGGCTTGTACCAGAAGAAGAACCTCCTCTGCGCCTCCTTGTCCTTCATTGAGCGTGCAACGTACACATTCTCTCCCGTTTCGGGGTTTATGCCGGTGTAGTACATTTCAGTGGCCATTGTCATTGGCGTGGGGGTGAAGTCCTGCACCTGCTCCAGGTGGAAATTCAGCTGTCTGGTCTCTGCTGCAAGCTCGGCCATCGCCTCAACCGTGCTGCCGGGGTGGCTGCTGATGAAGTAGGGGATTATCTGCTGCTTGAGGTTATACCTGCTGTTGATGCGGTCGAATATGCGTTTGAAGTCATGGAACTGCTTGAACGACGGCTTGCGCATTAGCTTTAGCACTGCGTCGTTAGTGTGCTCGGGAGCCACCTTCAAACGGCCGCTGACGTGATTACGTATCAGTCCCTCGGTGTATCTGTCTGTCCCCTCGTCGCGCTGTTTGTCGCCCGTTCTATGGAGCAGCATGTCATATCTCACGCCACTGCCAATGAAGCTCTTCTTTATGCAGGGCAGTGCATCGACCTTCTTGTACAGCTCGAGCAGTGCGCTATGGTCGATATTCATGTTGGGGCAAATTTTCGGCTGTATACACGACGGGCGTGAGCACTTGGCGCACAGGTCGCTGTTCTTGCCCTTCATCATGTACATGTTGGCCGATGGGCCTCCAAGGTCACTGAGGTAGCCCTTGAAATCGTCCATCGCAGCAATCTCCTTTATCTCGCGCAGAATGCTCTCCTGGCTGCGGTTTACAATGAACTTGCCCTGGTGGGCCGATATGGTGCAGAAGGCACAGCCTCCGAAACAGCCACGGTGTATGTTCACCGAGTGCTTTATCATGTCATATGCCGGTATGCGCTTGCCGTTGTACTTGGGGTGGGGCAGGCGTGTGTAAGGCAGGTCAAAGCTGTGGTCGAGCTGCTCGGTTGTCATTGTGGGGAACGGCGGGTTAATTACCACCACACCCTCGTCATACTCCTGCATCAGTCTCTTTGCACTCACCTTGTTCGACTCCTTCTCAATCGCAAGGAAGTTCGCGGCCTGCTTTGCCTTCTCCTTCAGACACACTGCATGGGGCGCAAGAAGCTTGTCCTGTGACTCGTCAATGGTAATGTCGCTCTTGCGTGCAAGGTATCCGGTCTGGCGTATCTCCTTGGTTATCTCGCGTGCCACATCGGCTGTCATGTGCCCGGCACCGCTCTCCTGCAGCTTTGCCTGCATAGCCTTGCACAGCGCGGTCATGGGCTGTTCGCCCATGCCATATACAAGCACGTCGGCCTTGCTGTCGACAAGAATGCTCTTCATCAGGCGGTCCTGCCAATAGTCGTAGTGCGTGAAGCGGCGCATTGATGCCTCAATGCCGCCAATGACAACAGGGGCGTCGGGGTAGAGTTTCTTGAGTATGTTCGAATATACCGTTGTCGCATATTCGGGGCGCATGCTGTGCTTGCCGTTGGGCGAGTAGGCGTCCTCGCTGCGGAATCGTTTGGCTGCGGTGTATTTGTTGACCATTGAGTCCATGCAACCGGCCGATATTCCAAAGAACAGGCGGGGACGTCCCATCTTCTTGAAGTCGCGCAGGTCGTCCTGCCAGTTTGGCTGCGGAACAATGGCCACGCGCAACCCTTCAGCCTCCAGCAGACGGCAGATGACAGCCGCGCCGAACGATGGGTGGTCGACATACGCATCACCGCTGAACATTACAACGTCCAGCTCATCCCATCCGCGCAGTTCGGCCTCCTTGCGGGTGGTGGGCAGCCAATCGGTAATCTTTCTGTTACTCATTTGTCTCTGTTGCTTCCTCTGCTGCTGCCATCCACTCGGTGTAGTGCTTGATGAGGTTCTTGAGTCCAAGAGCCTTCATGTCCTCGTGGTAAAGGATTGGACAGATGTCGAGCAGCTCCTTCGATGCCATTGTTTGTGATGCAATGAGCGAGCGCACTGTGAGGCGCAGTTTGTTAAGTGATTCCTCGTCAATGACACCTGTGCTGTTGGCAATTCTGTCGAGCAGTGAATATTTTTTGATTATCTGCAGTTGTTCTTCGGTTACCTCTATGGTTCTTGTACCCGATGCGTTTGCGTTGATTTTCATATTATTGTATGTTTTAGTCTGTTCTATCTGTTTTGGCGATTCATTCAGATACTTCGCTTCGCTCAGTATGACAGCTACGCGGTTTTTGTCTGTTTTAGACACTTCGCTTTGCTCAGTATGACATATCAGTCGTTGATGGTCACTTTTATTGTGCGTGTGCCGTCATTGCTCTCGGTGATGTCCACTCTGATGTGCTCCTCGGGCAGCAGCTCCTCAATGAGTTCCGGCCACTCAATGAAGCAGTAGGCGTTGCTGTAGAAGTATTCCTCGTAGCCCATGTTGTAGACCTCGGTGAGGGATTTTATGCGGTAGAAGTCGAAGTGGAATATTGTGTTTGCTTCCCTGTCCTCGTACTCGTTCACAATGGCAAATGTGGGCGAGTTGATGGTGTCCTCTACACCAAGCTCCTCGCACAGGCTCTTTATGAATGTGGTCTTGCCAGTGCCCATCTTGCCATAGAAGGCAAAGATGTTACCCTTCTGCAAAAAGCCTGTGAACCACTTTGCTGCTGCGGGGTACTCCTCGAGGCAGTGTATTGTAAATGTCTGTTCGCTCATTATTGTCGGTTGTTTTTAGGTTTCATTGTAATGAATGGCACCAGCATCTCCTCCATTGATATGCCGCCGTGCTGGAACGTGTCCTTGTAGTACGACACGTAGTAGTTGTAGTTGTTGGGGTAGGCAAAGAACTTGTTGCCTGTGGCAAAAATGTAGCTGGTGCTTATGTTGGGCTGTGGCAGGAATGCCTTGGCCGGGTTCTTTATCTCAAAAACATCCTTGCCGCTGTAGTTGAGCGCCTTGCCCAGCTTGTAGCGCAGGTTGGTGTTGGTATTCTTGTCACCTATCACTTTAGTGGGGGTGTCTACCTGTATGCTGCCGTGGTCGGTTGTGATCACGACGGTATATTGGCTCTCGGCAAGGTAGTCGAACAGCTTCTTTATTGCCGAGTGGCGTATCCACGACTGTGTGATGGAGCGGTATGCCGCCTCATTGGCTGCCAGCTCGCGCACCATCATGGACTCTGTGCGTGCGTGCGAGAGCATGTCGATGAAGTTCACCACAAGCACGTTGATGTCGTTCTTTGCCAGGCTGTGTATATTGTCGATGTACTTCTCTGCTGCTGCCGATGTGAGTACCTTGCCATAGGAGTAGCTATCCTTGCGGCGGTAGCGTGCAATCTGTGTGCCAATGAGTGCCTCCTCGTTGAGGTTCTTGCCCTCTTCCTCCTCCTCGTCAACCCACAGTTGCGGGAACATCTCCTTTATCTGGCTTGGCATTAGGCCGGCGAAAATTGCGTTGCGGGCATACTGTGTTGCCGTGGGCAGGATGGTGGTGTATAGCTCCTCCTCAATGGTGAAGCTGCCGCCAATCTCCTTTGCCAGCATGCGCCACTGGTCGTAGCGGAAGTTGTCCATGATAATCATGAACACCTTCTCGCCCTTGTCGACAAGCGGGAATATGCGCTCGCGGAACAGGTCGTGGCTCATGAGCGGGCGCTCCTGGCGGTCGGCCGCCATCCACTCCATGTAGTTGTTCTTCACAAAGCGTGCATAGATGCTGTTGGCCTCCTCCTTCTGGGACTTGAGCATGTCGTGCATCTGTGTGTCGGCCTCCTCAAGTTGCAGCTCCCAATAGACAATCTTGCGGTATATCTCCATCCACTCCTCGGTGGTGCGCGCATCGCTTATCTGCATCGACAGTTTGCCGAAGTTCTGCTGGTAGGCAGTGTTGGCCTTCTCTGCCACAATCTCCTTGCGGTGAATGTTCTTCTTCAGTGTAAGGAGAATCTGGTTGGGGTTCACGGGCTTTATGAGGTAGTCGGCAATCTTTGAACCTATGGCCTGCTCCATGATGTCCTCCTCCTCGCTCTTTGTGACCATGACAACAGGTGTCTGCGGGTGCATCTCCTTTATCATGTTCAATGTCTCAAGGCCGGTGAGTCCGGGCATGTTCTCATCGAGCAGTACAAGGTCAAATGCCTCCCTGGTGCAGGCATCAATGGCATCGGGGCCGTTGGTCACGGTTGTGACCTCGTACCCTTTGCCCTGCAGGAATATTATGTGGGCCTTGAGCAGTTCAATCTCATCGTCGGCCCATAGTAAACGGTATGCCATATATGTCTGTTTTTCGCATTCTGTCATTTCGAACAAATGTGAGAAATCTCAAAAAGTATGGCCTAAGATTTCTCGTCGCTTTGCTCTGTCGAAATGACAAAACCGTTCGGTTGACTGTTGTTTTTTTATTCTTCATTCTCTACATCGTCGCCATAGTCGGGCTCGTCGAGCGTGTAGCCGTCGATTTCAACCTCCGGTATGGCAAGGAAGTTCTTTTCGTAGAACTCGGTGTAGTCGTCAAAAGTATAGTACTGTAATAACAAATCGAGATTGCTCTTTGATATTACAAATGTGTTTATTCCCTCGAGCAGCTTTGCTGTACCGGCGTTGCTGAACAGGCGCTTGCGGTACAGGAAGGCCTCGTCGAAATTGAGGAACTCCTTAACCTCGAGCAGTGTCACCTCGGCCAGCTTCTCGAACGTCATGTCAAAGCTCCTCACCATGTAGCGCGAGAAGTTGTAGCGTGCCATCTCAAAGAGCAGTCTCTTCTCATCGAGTGAGCCGTTGGGGAACGCCAGGACAAAGTAGTAGGGCTCGTTCCTTGCCGTGCCGAACTGCGGTATGCTGTCCTCGCCGTGGCGTATGGTGCCGTCGGCTTTGCGGTCCCAGATGGATGTCGATATGCCGCTGTGCAACAGCCTGCCCTCCTTGATGCCGGTGCTTATCTCGGCCGCCATCTGGCTTATGCTGTCGGCCGAGTAGGTGCTTGTCAACAGCTCAAGTGTCTCAAGTGCCTCTTCCTGGCGTCCGCTGTAGAGCTTTGCCATTGCGTCAATGAACATGAAACGTGCGCGGTGGTTGCCCTGCGGGTATTTCTCGGCACTGTAGAGGTTGCCTGCGATGACAGAGTCATACTCCTCGTTGGTGTAGTGGGTGTATGCCTTTACGTATATCGAATCCTCCTTGTGGCGGCGTGTTGCTGCGTTCTCAAAGAAATCGGGCTCTTGTATGCGCTTGGTCATTGTGCTGTCGGGGTATCCGGCAATGAGCAGGTTCTTGTAGAAGGCCGCCTTTTCGGGCTCGTCCCAGCGCGAGCAGGCAAGGAACAGCTGGTAGTATGTGTCGGCAAGCCTCTCGAATTCGGGATAGTCATTTACAACGCGCTCAAGGTATGAGAGTGTGAGGCGCTTGTCGCTGACATCGTCCTTAAACCTTACGCCAGCCTCAAAGAGTGCGTCGCTCAGGGCCTTGTGGGCCGCGGCTTTTTTCTCCTCAGTCTCGGGAATCTGTTGTATGTAGTATTCGCGTGTCGTGGGGTCGGTCGACAGCTCTGCCACCTCGGTCTCAGGCTCTGCTTCATCGGCTACCAGTGTGCTGTCGCTCAAGGTGGGTTCCCCGTCAATGCCAAGGCTGTCGGTGAGGGTGCTGTCCATGGCAACCCCGTCGCTCATGAGTGACGATATGGTGTTGCTGAAACGCCAATAGTCCTTCAGTTCCCTGTCGCCCCACTTCTCCTTGAAGGAACGTATGCCCTGTGCCACAATCTGTGGGTTGTAGAAATACCACAGTTGCTTGTCGCTCTGGTTGTCGACGGTCATTGCGGCATTGTTGCCGGCCTGGTCGAGCTCGCTGCCGCCACCGTTCTCGCGTTCAAGCTTCTTCTCTTCCTTCTTCTTCAGCTCCTCCAGTCGCTTGGCCTCCTCAATGAGGCTGTCGAGTATCGGGTTCAGCTCCTCGGGGGGGAGGGTTGCCCAATGGAGCAGCTCGTCCTGCTTCTCCACAATGTCTGTGTATTGCACAAGTCCGGCAAGCGCTTCGCTGCGGAATTTTATCTCGTCGTAGTGCTTGTTTTCCTCGCCCAACATAGACAATGCCTTGCTGTAGTTGTCGTGGGCTTTTGAGAATTTCTCCCTCTTCCAATACAGCTTTGCAAGTGACAGATGGAGCATGCCGGTGCCATAACCGCTTGTGGCTCCCAGTGCAACACCTGTCTCATATGCCTTTATGGCCTCGGTGGTGTCCTGCATGCTCAGGTGGATGTTGCCTATGGCGTAGTATATCTGTGCCTGATAGTCGGTATTCTTGTCCGATCTTGCCATGCGTTTGAGTTTTCGCAAGGTCTTCTTGTGGTTCTCGTTTGTTGCCGTCTCGGTCTGGCGTATGCGGGCATTGAACTCGAACTCATAGGGTGGGCTCAGGGCAATTGTCCTTCCAAAGCTCTTGTAGGCCTCGGCATTATTGCCGGCTTCGGCATACAGCTGTCCCAGGAGGTAGTGCTCGCGTGCCTTGTCGAGCGGTGTCTGCCCCTTGCGCTTCAATCCTGCCTTTATGTGGGGAATGGCCTCCTCGCTACGCTGTTGCTTTAGCAGCAGGTTGGCCTTGGCTACGGCATACTCCTTGTGTAGGGTCTCGGGCACGGTGTCGCGCTGCACTCGCTGCAGCCACTCCGCGGCTCCGTATAGTCACTCAAGTTCGGCGTAACATTTTGCCAGGCCAATGGGTGCCTGCGCAACAATGGCAGGGTTATTCTCGTAGAGCCTGGATATGTATATGAATGTGCTGGCGGCCTCGGTGAACTCGCCCTTCTGGAACTGTGAATTTGCCATCAGGAACCACGCTTTCCACAGGAAGGGGTTGAACTCCTTTTGCGAGTAGAAGAGTTTCTTCTTCTGCGACAGTTTCTTGCCTGTAGGCTTCTTGGGGCGTCTCTTTATCGAGTGGTTCTTTATTGCCTTCTGCGATTTCTCAATGGCCCTGTCATAGTTGGCAGCACCGCTCTTCTGTGTGTTCTTGTCGCTGATGATGAGCAACGGCAGCTGCTCGAGGTAGTTGTCCTTGTGCCCGGTCTTCTGCGCCTTCAATGCCTGGTTGTATGCCACGTTGCCGTTGTAGTACGTGTTGTAACGGGCAGTAAAGGCGTGGTACATACGCGTAGAGGCGTTGTTCACCTTTCTGCCGGCGCATCCGCAAAGGCTGGCGATTATGAGTGCCGATATTATGTAGGGTGTAATTCTGCGCACGATTCAGCTCTCTTGGTCTTATTGCAACATCAGTAGGATCTCTTCCCTTATTTCGGTTGGCAGCTCAATGCCGCGTGTCTCAATGCAGTGAGCCCAGTTCTCTACCTCCTCCTCGCGCATGGTGTAGAGCACTTGGCGGAACTCCTCAATGTCGGTCTCGCTGTACTCCTCGGGCTTCTTTCCCTTGAAACGGTCCAGCTCTTCATCGTCAAAATAGAGGTTTGCCGTGTCATACCCCTTCTCGCAGTTGCTGTGCTTGCCACAGCATACACCGTTCTCGCCATCGTGGTGGTCATGGTTCTCTGCTACGGGAGCCCCGTTGCCGTAAATTCTGCGCAGTGCGTACATGCCGCCTGCAAGCACTGCGAATATAATTGCTACTATAATTGTTCCGGACATCTCTTTATGTTTGTTTTAAAACTACGTTTTAGTGCCGTTTGCACCATTGTTACAAAGTTATTGAAATAAATTGAGGTTTTATAATTATGGCAAGATATTTTTATAACAATTAACGTGGGGCTGTGTGTGGCAACCTGTTTGAGGTTCTTTTTTCTTCTTTGACAAAATGTAAAACAGCCTTTTTTGCGTCTGGATTGAAAAAATATTGTTTTTGAATAAAAAAAAGTGCCTTTTATGTTTGCGGTACGAATATTAATTGTATCTTCGCCCGGCTCAACATTGCAAAGTGTATAAAAAGGCAATGTGGCAAAATGACAGAAAATCATATAATAATATAAAATTAAGAAAATGGACAAATTCAGCTACGGCCTTGGTATGGGTATAGGCCAGAATCTACTTTCAATGGGTGTCAATAATATGAACATCGAGGACTTTGTGAAGGCTCTCAAGGATGTGCTCAGTGGTGCAAAGACCGAGATGTCGCACTCCGAGGCACAGCAGGTTGTGAACGAGCACTTCCGCAAGCTGGCCGAGGCTGCTTATGAGCAGAACAAGGCAAGCAGCGAGGCTTTCCTTGCCGAGAATGCAAAGAAGGAGGGCGTTACCGTGTTGCCAAGCGGTTTACAGTACGAGGTGATTGCTGCCGGTAGCGGCAAGAAACCATCGGCTACCGACCGTGTGCAGTGTCACTACGAGGGTACACTCATTGACGGTACTGTCTTCGACAGCTCAATCAAGCGTGGCGAGCCGGCAGTGTTTGGCGTCAACCAGGTTATCAAGGGCTGGGTAGAGGCGCTCCAGTTGATGCAGGAGGGTGCCAAATGGCGTCTTTACATTCCTTATGATATGGCATACGGCGAGCACGGTGCGGGTGAGATGATCCCACCATACAGTGCTCTTGTATTTGATGTTGAGCTTATCAAGGTTCTCTAAACAGTTGCGATGAAAACAGGAAAAACCGCTCTTTTGGCAATTGTTGCCGCACTGGCACTCTATCTGCTTGTGGGCTTGTGCTTTGTGCCTCGTACCAAGCCACAGGACGCTGCCGAGTACACAAGTACGAATAGTGGCGCTGCTGTCGGCAGCAGAATGCAACTTGCCAATGAACAGGACTCCATGGCATATGCCGTGAGTATGATGGTTGCCGGTGATATGCCCTTTGCAATGGAGGAAATGGGGATAACACCTGAGACACTTGATGACTTTGTCAAGGGACTGTGCGATGCCTTCCCTGCCGATGAATCCCCTGCAGCCGTAGCCTATGCACACGGCGTTGTGGTTGGAGCATCGGCTATGGAAATGCTTGACGAGGCAAACAAGGTCATTTACCAGGGTGACAGCACCCGTCGTGTCGATGCGCGCATTTTCCTTGAAGGCCTGAAGGCTATTGCCTATGGCGATGTTTCCACAATGAGTGTTGGGCAGGCCAGTGACTACTACTATAGCCATGTATTCCGCCAACCTAGCGAGGAGTTCATGAAAAAGAACAGCACGCGCGGTGGTGTGGAGACACTCCCCGGTGGCGTACAGGTGAAGATTGAAAGCGCCGGAACCGGCGAAGTGCCTGCACCCAAGGACAAGGTGGGCTACATATACAAGGCGTCATTCATCAACGGCAAGGTTGCCGAGAGCTCGCGTGGCGAGGTCGTGGAGGAGGTGGTGGCAGCCATGATTCCCGGTCTCTACGATGCATTCACCCGCCTCCCCGTGGGTACAAAATGCAAACTATATCTCCCATGGCAAAAGGCATATGGTGCAATGGGAAGCAACAGGGTTCCGCCATACAGCGCACTGGTCTATGATGTTGAGATAGTGAGAATCATCAAGAGGTAAAACCGTAATTCCAAAGAAATTCAAATAACAACTTATAACTGATCATTAGTATGAAAAACATGGAATGCAAGGTCGATGCGCTCGACCTCAAAATATTGAGCATCATTTCAAAGGATGCCAGAATTCCTTTCCGTAATGTTGCCGAATTGTGCGGAGTATCGCGTGCCGCAATCCACCTGCGTGTGCAGCATCTTGTGGATATGGGTGTAATTTCAGGCTCAAGTTACGAGATTGACGTGCGCCGTCTGGGTTACAATACATGTACATACATCGGTATACGTCTTGAGCGCGGTTCAATGTACAAGGAAGTGGTGGAGCGTCTGCGCGAGATTCCCGAGGTGGTGGAGTGCTGTTATACTACAGGTCCATACTCAATCCTTGTCAAGATGTATTCACATGACAATGAACACCTCATGCAGTTGCTCAACGGCCGTGTGCAGGAAATACCAGGCGTTGTGAGCACCGAAACTATGATTGTGCTTGCCCACAGCATCAAGCGCAACATGCCAATGGAATAATAGAAAGGTTTTTATATAGAACTGACACCCGTGTTTTTTTATTAAGTGCGGGTGTTTTTTTATTTTAAGGATATTATGTCTGAAGATAGATTTGATGTCTGTGGCGAATTCCGTGCCTTGCATGGCCACTATCCGCTTTTTAGCCGTCGTCCGGTAATAGGTATCACAGCCAATTTCTCCAAAGGCAAGGTTATGCTTCTCGAGGCTTATTACCGCTCGGTGCTTGCGGCCGGTGGCGTTCCGTTGCTCATTCCGCCATACCCCGAGCGTGAGGCGTTGATAGAGACGCTCTCGCACATCGATGCGCTGCTGCCCACCGGCGGTGCCGATATCGACCCGCGTTACATGGGCGAGGAACCCGATTACTCGCTTTTGCACAACATAAACCAACCCCGTGACGAACAGGAACTGCTGTTGGCACAACTGGCCGATGCACGCTCGTTGCCAATTTTGGGAATATGCCGTGGCGTGCAGACCATCGCAGCCGCGCTGGGAGGCTCGGTGCATCAGGATATATATGCAGCCTTGGGCACGCAGCTGTTAAATCATGACCAAGATCCTGTGGAGCGCCACGTGGCAACACATGATGTGTCTATTGTAGCCGGTAGCAGGCTGTCTGGTATTTTTGGTAAGGAGCAACTTGCGGTGAATACCTTCCATCATCAGGCTGTCAGCCGTGTGCCGGTGGGCTTTGAGGTTGTTGCCACATCTCCCGATGGTGTCATTGAGGGCATCGAGGCCACTGATGGCCGCAGTATAATTGGCGTGCAGTGGCATCCCGAATCCTTTATCATGAACGGCGATGACAGCATGATGCCCCTCTTCCGTTGGCTCGTGGATGAGGCTGCGCTCTACCGCCATGTTACCGAACTGCATGAACGCATGCTTACCATAGATTCGCATTGCGATACTCCTATGCTCTCCCATACAGGATACCGTTTTGACAGACGCGACGATGTGGCGCTTGTCGACCTACATAAGATGACCGAGGGCCTGCTCGATGCCACTACAATGGTGGCATATATCCCGCAGGGGGCACGTGATGACGAGTCGTTGAAACAGGCAACCGAAAAGGCCGATGCCCTGCTTTCTTGGGTGGAGGCCGGTGTTGCCGACAACGCGGCGCATATGGCGCTGTGCTGTACTCCCGATGAACTTTACAGGGCAAAAGCACAGGGCAAACGCACCATTATGCTCGGCGTTGAAAACGGATATGCCATAGGGCGCGACTTGTCGAACATAGAGCGCCTGCGCAAGAGGGGAGTGGTGTATATGACACTTTGCCACAATGGCGACAATGATATCTGCGACTCGGCACGCGGTAACGCCGAACATGGCGGCCTCAGCGCATTCGGGCGCGAGGTGGTGCGCGAAATGAACCGTGTGGGAATGATGGTCGACCTCTCCCATGCCGCCGAAAGCACCTTCTGGCAAGTACTTGGGCGCAGCCAAAAGCCTGTTGTCTGTTCACACTCATCCTGCCGTGCGCTTTGCGACCACCCGCGTAACCTCACCGATGAACAGATGCGCGCATTGGCCGCAAAGGGCGGCGTGGTTCAGGTGACAATGTATAGCGGCTTCCTGCGCAAGGAGGGCGAGGCTACGCTCGACGATTTCATTGCCCATCTGCAGCACGCAATAGAGGTTGCAGGCATTGACCACGTGGGCATTGGGACCGACTTTGACGGCGACGGCAAGGTCATCGGCTGCTCCTCGGCATCGCAGTTGCGCAACATAACACGCGAACTCCTTCGCCGCGGCTTCAGCGCTGCCGACATTGAGAAAATCTGGGGCGGCAACTGGCTGCGTGTAATGCGCCAGGTGCAGCAGGTGTAAATGGGAATAACCTAATGTATAAACCTTGTGTGAGGAGTTTATAAGGTTATTTGAGATATCTCACATGCGTTCGATATGACATATACGACAATAGGCAGCCCGACGGGCTGCCTATTGTCGTAATATGTGGTATCGTTCTTTTACTTTACGATGTTCATCTCGTCGATGAGGCGTTTGCAACCGCCGAACTTGTCGATTACGAAGAGTACGTAGCGGATATCGACGTTGATACAACGCTGCAGGTTGTCGTCGAAGTTGATGTCACCGCTGAGTGACTCCCAGTTGCCGTCGAATGCAAGACCAATGAGCTCGCCGCGTGCGTTGAGTACGCCGCTACCGCTGTTTCCGCCGGTGATGTCGTTGGTTGTGAGGAATGCAACGGGCATCTCACCATTTGGCAATGCATACTGGCCGAAGTCCTTGGCCTCGTAGAGCTCTTTCAAACGTGCGGGCACCACGAACTCGCTGCTT
>JAZRGF010000120.1:0-8414 GCA_045644005.1 Bacteroidaceae bacterium
TACTTGGCGCGGTTGTAATCCTCGGGCTTCAACTCTGCCTTAACCTCTTCGAGCTGCTCGAAGCTTGCATCACGCAAAGACTCAACCTCTGGGTGCTTAGCCTTGATAACCTCAGCAACGCGCTCACAGCTCAAACGACGCTCGTTGTATGGTGAACCAACGAGTTCGTGCTTAACGCATGTGTTCAAAAGAACGAGCTTGTAGCCCTGTGGCTTGAATGGGAAGTACTGGTACTCCAAAGAACGGCAGTCGAGACGGATGAGGCTACCGGCCTTACCGAATACGCTTGCGAACTGGTCCATGATACCGCAGTTTACACCAACATAGTTGTGCTCTGTAGCCTGGCCAACCTTTGCAAGCTCAAACTTGTCTACCTTATTGTCACCGAACATGTCGTTCAAAGCGTATGCGTATGTGCTCTCAAGAGCTGCCGATGAAGACATACCTGCGCCAAGGGGTACATCACCTGCAAATGCAGTGTTGAAACCCTTAACGTCAACACCACGCTTGATCATCTCACGGCAAACACCGAAGATGTACTTTGCCCATGATGCGTGTGGAGCGTCCTCCTCCTTCAAACCGAACTCTACATAGTCCTTCTCGTCGATAGAGTAAGCGCAAACCTTGTCTGTGCCGTTTGGTTTGAGCTCTGCCATGATACCCTTGTTCACAGCGCCTGGGAATACAAAACCGTTATTGTAGTCGGTGTGCTCACCAATGAGGTTGATGCGACCAGGAGAAGCGTAGATGCTTCCTGTTGTACCGTCGAAATGCTTGATAAAGCGGCTTCTTACAAATTCTATATCCATAATCGTTATGTATTATATAGTTAAACAATAAGTTTTTTCAAAAATAGTTACTTCTTTGCAGGCTTTGAACCAACGAGTGCATAGAAGAGGATGTATGCAGCACAGAATACTACAACCCAGAAGCTTGTCATGTAGTCTGTCAAGTCGGCAACGTAGCCCTGGATACCCATCATCACAGCGCAACCGAATACCATTGTCATGAAGATACCTGACGCAACGGCTGTGTACTTGCCAAGACCCTCAACAGCCATGTTGAAGATTGCACCCCACATAACCGATGTGCAGAGACCTACAAGCAGGAACGCGAAGATACCTACCGGGATATCCTGCCAAATAAGCTCGAGCTTACCCCAGTCAACGCCTGGGAATGCAACGAGAACGTCTGCAGGAGCGTACATACCGAAGAGTACAAGTGCCAATGTAGCAACAGAAACAGTTGTAACCATTGCGCGGCTTGAAACCTTGCTACCGATAGATGCACCAACGAAACGGCCAATAAGCATCATGAACCAGTAAACGGCAACAATCATACCTACTGTACCTGCAGGGATTGAGTATGGAGCCGATGTCAACATCTGCTGTACTGCGTTGGGAACGCCAACCTCAATACCCATGTAAAGGAAGATTGCCAATGCACCGAGAGCAAAGTGACGGTGACCCATAGCACCCTTGATGAGGCTTACCTGAACAGGAGCCTGCTCTGGCTCGTCAATCTTTGTAAAGAGGATAACGATGAATGCTACAACGAAGATAGCAAGCGCAATCATCAACGCTGGAGTAGCGTCGGCAATCTTTGCCTTTGTAGCGTCAGAGATGAGCGCACCCATGAGGATGTAGCAAGCTACAGCTGCCGAAGAGTTGAACACACCACCAATCTGGATAAGCTGGTTGCCGCTGTTACCACCACCACCAAGGAGGATAAGCATTGGGTCCACAACGCAGTTGAGGATACACATGCAAAGACCTGCGATGAATGCACCGATGAGGTAAACTGCGAACACGAGACCCAGGTTTGCCTCAACGTCGAGCAAACCGCTTACCCACTGGATAAGGATACCTGCAGCACCTACTGCCAAACCGATGAGGGCTGTCTTCTTGTAACCGAACTTTGCAATGAGCATACCGGCAGGAATACCCATAACCAAGTATGCAATGAAGTTTCCGTAGTTACCAATCTGGGCAAGAACGTTTGAAATCTCACCCTGGTTCTTGATGATGGTTGCCATTGGTGTACAAAGGTTTGTTACAAAGGCAATCATTGCGAAGAGCGCAATCATGACGATGATGGCTCCCCATTGTTTCTTTTGATTACTCATAGCTTTTTGTGTTTAAATTATTATTTAATGTATCTTCTTATTTCTCTACACCAAATTTATATACAGTCACCTGCTTGTATGTCTCGCCCGGGCAGAGCACCACGCTTGGGAAGTGCTGGCGGTTGGGAGAGTCGGGGAAGTGCTGTGCCTCGAAACAGATTGCACTGCGTTTGGGGAATGTGGCACCATGTGCGCCGGCAAAGCCGCTGTGCCAGTTCGATGTGTATACCTGAACACCTGGCTCGGTTGTGTAAACCTCCATTGTGCGGCCGCTTATAGGCTCTGTTACCTTTGCGGCAAAGCTCAGTTCGCCAACCTCTTTCTTGTTGAGGACATAGCAGTGGTCGTAACCTGCACCATGCTTTATCTGCTCCTCGTCGGCGTCGATGCGTGCACCTACCGCTGTTGGGGTAGTGAAGTCGAACGCTGTTCCCTTTACCGGTGCTATGCAACCATAAGGTACCGATGTGTCATCAATGGGAACAAAGAAGTCGGCATTGATTTCGCAAATGAGATTGTCAATTGTAGCTGTTGGATTTGCAATACCCGAGAGTGAGAAGAAACCGTGGCTTGTTAGGTTCACGATAGTCTTCTTGTCGGTAGTTGCAGTATAGTCGATTTTAAGTTCGTTGTCATCGTTGAATGTGTAGACAACTGTCACGTCAAGATTGCCGGGAAAGCCCTCTTCCATGTCGGCCGAGAGGTAGTGAAGCTTCAACGTCTGTGCATCGGTCTGCTCTGCATCCCAAACTCTGGCGTGGAAGCCTGTTGGGCCGCCGTGGAGGTGGTTGGGGCCATTGTTGATGGCGAGGTTATACTCTACGCCGTCAATTGTGAACTTGCCTTTGCAGATGCGGTTGCCGTAGCGGCCTACAAGTGTGCTGAGGAATGGCTCGGGGCTGTTCAGGAGATTGTCGATGCTGTCATGTCCCTGGATTACGTTGGCATAGTTGCCATCCTTGTCGGGGACCATGATGCTGCATATTGCGCCACCGTAATTTGTGATTGCAACTTCGTTGCCCTGCTTGTTCTTGAGAATGAACAAAGCTGTCTCTTTGCCGCCAATGTTCTTTTTGAAGTCAGCGGCCTTCAATTGTGAAAGATTTTCTGTACAACTCATATTTGTGTCAGTTATAAATAGCTATTCTTCTGCAAATAAAATAAAAAAAAGGTTTACCGCAAAGGAAATAAACAATAAAAATCTGCATAAAGGGAAAATGGTTGAATTTTGCCCTTATGCAGATTCTGTACCTATGGGGTTAACCGTGCGGATTTATTGGCAGTTAGCTCATTGACAGCAGGTCGGCCACAATGAAACAGCTGCCTCCCACAAAAATAAAATCGCTCTCTTTGCTGTCGTTCTTTGCCGCCTGCAGCGCTGCCTGTACAGTGGGGTAGCTGCTACCCGCGAGTCCGTACTGTGCGGCTTTTGCTTTCAGTTCGCCGGCCGGCATGGCGCGCTTTATTCCGGCTTGTGTAAAATAATATTGTGCATTTTGTGGCATCATGGCAAGCACTGATGTTATATCCTTGTCATTGACCATTCCAAAGACAATGCGCAGTGCTGTGTGTCTTTTGCTTTCACGCTCCAGCTGTTCCACAATGTACTTTATTCCGCCTATGTTGTGCCCGGCATCACATACCGTGCGTGGCGATTCGCCTACAACCTGCCAACGGCCGTTAAAGCCTGTGAGACTGCATACGTTTGTAAAGCCTTTTCGCATGGCTTCAGTGGTGATTGAAAAGCCCTTCTCCTGTAGGATTTCTATCGCCGTGAGCAGGGTGTTGGTGTTCTTCTTCTGGTAGTCGCCACCAAGCTCGCCATCTATTGTGCCGAACAGCGCTGTTTCGTATGTAAAACCGCCTTGTGTCAGTGGGGTGGCAGTGAGTAGTGGCTTCTTCTCTTCGGCAAACGTTATTGGCGCGCCAACCTCCTTTGCTTTGGCTGTGAACACCACTTTTGTCTCGGGCACTGTCTCGCCAATCACCGCCGGCACTCCGGGTTTTATTATTCCCGCCTTTTCGCCTGCAATCTCGGCAAGTGTGTTCCCAAGGAACTGTGTGTGGTCGGGGCTTATGTTGGTTATTATGCAGAGTTCGGGGGTGATGATGTTGGTGCAGTCGAGCCTGCCGCCAAGCCCCACCTCAATCACGGCGATGTCTACTTCTTGCTCGGCGAAATAGTTGAATGCCATGGCTGTCGTCAGCTCAAAGAATGATGGTTGCAGGGGCTCAAAAAAGGCTTTGTGCTTCTCTACGAACTCTATGACATACTCTTTGCTTGCCATCTTGCCGTTTACTTTCATGCGTTCGCGGAAATCGACAAGGTGTGGCGATGTGTAGAGCCCTACCTTGTAACCGCTCTCCTGTAGTATGGCGGCAAGTGTGTGCGATGTGGAGCCCTTGCCGTTTGTTCCGGCAACGTGTATTGTGCGGAACTTTCTGTGCGGGTTTCCCAAATGATTGTCGAGCGCAATGGTGGTCGACAACCCCTCTTTGTAAGCAGCAGCGCCTACTTGCTGGAAGGGCGGTGCGCAGTTGAAGAGATACTGGACGGTTTCGTCGTAACTCATATCAATGTTTTATTCAAAGAAGTTCTTGAAACGGCGGAAAATTTTCTCCTTTATGCTCTCGCTGGGGCGGAAGTTCTCGGACTCGCGGAAATCCTCCATAACCTTCTTCTCTTCTCTTGAAAGTGTCTCGGGGATATATACGCTTATGTTGACAACAATGTCGCCCTTGCCGTAGCCATTGATTGAGGGGAGTCCCTTGTCGCGCAGGCGCAGAACCTTGCCGGGTTGTGTTCCCGGGTCAATGGTTACCTTTGCCTTGCCGTCGATTGTGGGTATTTCGGCAAAACCTCCCAATGTTGCTGTGGGTATGTCAAGCAACAGGCTGTATATCAGGTCGTTCTCATCGCGGACAAGGGTGGGGTGCTTCTCCTCTTCCACCAATATCAGCAGGTCGCCGGGTATGCCGTTGTGCTTGCCTGCATTTCCTTTGCCGCGCATTGAAAGTTGCATGCCCTCGTATACGCCCGCGGGGATGTTTACCTCAACAATCTCCTCGCCCATAACAATGCCGTCGCCGTTACAGTGCTTGCACTTGTTCTTTATGATCTTTCCCTGGCCGTTGCAGTGCGGACATGCCACTTCGCTCTGCATCATGCCAAAGAAGCTCTGTTGTGTGCGTATTACGCGGCCTGTTCCTTTACATTCGGGGCAGGTCTCTACCGCGCCGTTCTCGGCGCCGCTGCCGTTACAGTGGGTACATGGCACATATTTCTTCAGTTTGAACTTCTTTGTCACTCCGCTTGCAATTTCCTGCAGTGTGAGCTTTACCTTCACTCGCTGGTCGCTGCCACGGAATTTCGCAGGGCGGCTGCTGCCACCACCGCCAAAGCCGCCGAATCCGCCAAAGCCTCCGCGGCCGCCAAAGATGTCGCCGAACATTGAGAAAATGTCGTTGATGTCCATTCCTGCACCATTGAAACCGCCGGCACCACCTGCGCCGCCAAGTCCTTCGAAACCGAACTGGTCATAGCGTGCCTTTTTGTCGGGGTCGCTAAGCACGCCGTATGCCTCGGCGGCCTCCTTGAACTTCTCCTCGGCCTCCTTGTCGCCCGGGTTCTTGTCGGGGTGATACTGTATCGCCAGTTTGCGGTACGCTTTCTTTATGTCGTTTGCCGATGCGTTCTTGTCTACACCCAGCACTTCATAGTAATCTCTTTTTGCCATATCTTTATATTATTCGCCAACGGCAACCTTTGCGTGACGTATTACTTTATCGTTCAGTGTATAACCTGTTTGCACACAATCGAGTACCTTGCCTTTTAAATCCTCGCTTGGGGCGGGGATTATTGCTATTGCCTCATGGAAATCGGTGTCGAATGTGGCGCCCTCGGTCTCAATCTTCTGCAGGCCGTTCTGCTTGAGGATGCCTACAAATTTGTTGTATATGAGCTCTACACCGGTCATTATCTCTGCCGCATTCTCGTTCTTGGCCATGTTGGCAAGTGCACTTTCAAAATCGTCGAGCACGGGCAGTATCGATTCAATGGCGCGTTCGCCGCCGTTCTTTATCAGTTCGGCCTTCTCCTTCATTGTGCGTTTGCGGTAGTTGTCAAACTCTGCCACCTGACGCAGATACTTGTCCTCAAGTGTTGCAATCTTCTCGTTTGCCTGGTCAAGTTCCTGTTGCAGTTTTTCCTCGGCTGTCAGTTCAACACATTCTTCCTGTTGCTCACACTGCTCGCAAGCCTCCTCATTGACACCGTTCTCGTTCAAAATGTCTTCCAAAATTTCCTTATCTTTTTCGCTCATGGTTCAAATGTTTTCTACTTTTAATTATAACAAATAGCTTGCCAATGCGGTTTTGGCAGATTTTGTGACAAAGATACCTCTTTTTTGTGTGACATGGGGTGTCATATTGGCATAATTTGAAATTTTTCTTTCTCTCGTTTCGTCATTTGCCGCAGAATGGCTATTTTCGCTGAATATAAAAGACGGAAATGCGTGCGGCGGTTTGCTGCATGGTCGTTTTTTATGTGCGAATGGCGATGCTGCGTATTGCTATGTGTGTCCGTTCGCTTAAAAAATACTGTTTGGAATGTGTCTTTTATTATGCCAATATGTGATTTATTATTAACGCTTTAAACTCTTGTGGTTTAATTGAAATGTTGATGATTGCCGGCGCAGATAGGCTATTGAATGGTTTTTTTATAATACAGGATAGGAAATGAACGGTTTTTTAAGCAAGGTGCAGCAGATTGCACTGGGTAAATTGAATATAGAAACGCTCAATGCAATGCAGAATGCGGCAGTTGAGCATTGCCGCAACAATAGCAGCATGGTGCTTCTGTCACCTACCGGTACAGGTAAGACGCTTGCCTTTCTGTTGCCGTTGCTCGAAAGGCTAAAACACGATGAAAAAGGCGTGCAGGTACTTGTTGTATTGCCTACCCGTGAACTTGCAAAACAGGTGTTCGAGGTGTGGCGCTCCATGGCAACCCCGTTCCACATGGCAGCGTTCTATGGCGGCCGCCCGCTGGAGCAGGAGGTCGCATCGCTTGGCGGCGCATCGCCCGCTGTTGTTGTGGGTACTCCGGGCCGTCTGCTCGACCATCTTGGCCGCTCCTCGTTTGCTGTCGACAAATGCACTCTGTTGGTGATTGATGAGTTCGACAAGTGCCTTGAGATGGGTTTCCGCGACGAGATGTCTGAACTTGTCGAGGCGCTCCCCAATGCAACATCGCGTTTCCTGCTCTCGGCAACCGATGCCGACGAGATACCCATGTTTGCCGGTGCGGCCGATGTGGAAAAACTCGATTTTCGTGCCGGTGGCGAGCTACCCGCTGTGCGCACAAGCTTCTATACCATTACAACAACACCCGACAAGCGTCTGGATAGCCTGCTCTCATTGCTGTGCTCCTTTGGCGGCGAGCCTGCAATCGTGTTCTGCAATTTCCGCGAGACGGTCGACGAGGTGCAGGCGCATCTGAAGAAGGCCGGTCTTCACTCTATTGGCTACCACGGAGCAATGGAGCAGAAGGAGCGCGAACTATCGCTCTACCGTTTTACTGCCGGATGTTCTAATATCCTTGTGAGTACGGACCTTGCAGCACGCGGTCTCGATATAAAGGATGTGCGTCACATTGTGCACTATCAGCGTGCATTGTCGGCCGAAATCTTTACCCATCGCAACGGACGTACCGCGCGTTGGGAGGCAGGCGGCAATGTCTATCTTATCTCTTTTGAAAACAAGGCATTGCCCGATTTTGTTCCGGATGGACTTGAAGAGTTCTCTCTGCCAAAACGTGCGGCTTTGCCACCTGCACCCGACTGGACGGTGCTGTACATTGGAAAAGGCAAGCGCGACAAAATAAGCCGTGGCGACCTTGCCGGATTCTTCATAAAGATAGGTGGCCTGCGCCCCGATGAGGTGGGCACAATTACCGTATTCGACAACTTCTCATATGTTGCAGTGAAGCTCAACCGCATGCGTGCTGTGCTCAAGGCCGTCGAGGGCAAGAAAATTAAGGGAATAAAGACTATAGTGCAGCCGCTGCGTGTCAGGTAACAAAATGTTACAGTGCGAATCTATCGTTGAATCGGTATATATATCTTTATGATGTTACAACCGAATTTCTCGGGTGGAATGAATTTTATATTTTTCATTATTTCATTTGTCATGTAGAATATCTCTTTTGCACCAATGAACTCAGCCATTATCATTTTGTACGTGAATGTTACTCCTACAATTTCTCCCGGGCCACTTATGTTTATATGAA
>JAZRGF010000121.1:0-5395 GCA_045644005.1 Bacteroidaceae bacterium
GTATGGCATAGCTTTGTCCTTGCAGGCCTATACCTTCTCCCCAAACAGCACCAAACTTCTCATGTGCAACACGTGCAGCACCCCCTCCGTGCATGCCTTGCAGGTTACTGCCAAAGACAAAAATCTCATTCTCTTCCAGGGTGTCAATCCATCTTGGTGAAATTCTCTTTCCTTCCATAACACATTGTTTTTATCCAAAATCTGAAATATCCACCAGCTTGTTCATTATCGCATAGACGGTGAGGCCTGGGATGGAGTTTATGCCCAGCTTCTGCGATATGTTGCGGCGGTGCGATATGACGGTGTAGATTGAGATATTGAACTCATCGGCAATCTCCTTGTTTGTCTTTCCCATTGCCACTGCTGCAAGAATATCCTTCTCGCGCGAAGAGAGCTCGTTGAGGTCGCTCTTGGGGTTCTTGCTGTTCTCCTCAATGGCGTTCCTTAGCTTCTGTATTATGCGTGCGGCATTGTCATATATGCCAATGCACTCGTCATACTGGCGCATCACGCTCTCCTCGTAGTTGCTGTGTGTGAGTGCCACAAGCGCCGTGTTGCTTGTTCCAAGCCATGAGCGTATGTCGAGCCTGTCGTTGTAGTCAACCACCGTGGGGTTGATGATTACAATATCTACATCGGTGTCGTTGGAGTTGTAGTACGACGGGTCGTTCAGTGTCTGTGCGACATTGAATTGCGGGTTGCCGCCTATTATGGCAGCGATGCCTGTGGCTATAATCTCCGACGGCTCAATGAGCACGACGTTGTATTTACCTTCCCTGTTCATGGCGTCTTTCAATTTTTTCTACCAACGGTACAAGCAGTTTGTTCTCAATGCTTGAGTGCTTCATGAGGTCATTGCTTATGTAGTGTATCTCGCCAAGAATCTCAAATCTCAACTGTGAAGCATAGTTCCCATTGAGGTATTTGATGATTATGTTGCTCAGGTCGTTGAGCTTCTCATTGACGTTGCCGTGATTGTGCCCGAAGAGCGAAATACGGTACCCGTTGTCGGCCGATGGGCCGTTGTTGAGCAGTCTCTCGATGTAGGGGAATACAATCTCCTCCTCATACTGGAAGTGGTTGTTTACCTCGCTGTCATAGTCGTCGTAGAACTTGTCAATGAGGCGGCGGCTGACATCGTCGAGCTCCTTTACCATGCTGTGTATGTGGTTGTGCAGTGTGGGGAAACAGATGTTCCTGTAGAATTTGTGCGATGCCT
Source organism: Bacteroidaceae bacterium (assembly GCA_045644005.1). Classification (GTDB taxonomy): domain Bacteria; phylum Bacteroidota; class Bacteroidia; order Bacteroidales; family Bacteroidaceae; genus HGM04593. The sequence goes on from JAZRGF010000121.1 coordinate 1,220, forward strand.
GCAAGTAGGTGGTGATGTTCCTTATATCGTCATCGGTGAGTGTCTCAATCTGCGGCTCATAGTCGCGGAAAGAGTAGATGTTGCATATCATCAGCAACAGGTCGGCCGAAATGTTATGTTGTGCACACACCTCGGCAACGGTGGCCTCACCAAATCCCAATGCTAAGTTGAGGCGCTGCAGAATTGACAGCAGGCTCATGTCGCTTGCGACAAGGTCGGCCATCTTCATGCGGCTGTTGTATACTGTGTTGTTCTTGTTCATAGTTGTGTTCAAAGGTAATGAAATTAGGTGTTTATCCCATATGTTTTTAAGGTAGTTTGTCATTCTGACCATCCCTTAATGTAAAAATTAAAGATGTTCTTGATGAGCGAAGCGAACTAACGTAAGTGAAGAATCTTAAATCCGTTAGAAGATACTTCGCTATGCTCAGTATGACAAGCATGCTATTTATAATAATCCGCCAATGGTGTACACAATGAATGCAACAATCCAAGCAACGGCGGTGTTGTAGGCAATTGCAAAGAGTGCCCACATCTTGCTGCCTGTCTCATGCGCTATTGCCGCAATGGTGGCTATGCACGGGAAGAACAGCAGGATGAACACCATGAATGCAGCTGCCGAGCGTGGCGTGAAGTCACCCGATTTCTGCAAATCCTCGGTGATACTCTCCTCCGAGTCGCTGCTGTACAGCACTCCCAACGTGCTCACCACAAGTTCTTTTGCAGGGATGCTTGTTATCAGTGCAATGCCCGAGCGCCAGTTCTGCCCGATAGGTGCAAGCACCGGCTCCACCGCATGTCCAAGCATGGCAATGAAAGAGTTCTCGTTAATGCCGCTAATTGTGGTTTCATCCGCAATCTGCTCAAAGTTTTCACCTTTCACCTTTAACCTTTCACCTTCCTCCGGTCTTGGATAATAGCTCAGGAACCATATAACGATTGTCGATAGCAGAATTACAGTGCCAATCTTCTTAATGTACTGTGCGCACTTCTCCCACATGTGGCGCAGTGTGGCACGCAGTGTGGGCCAACGGTAGGGTGGCAGCTCCATCACAAACGGAGTCTCGTCCTTGTGGAACTTTGTAAGCCTCAACAGGCGTGCGGTTATAATGGCAACAACTATTCCAAGCAGGTAAAGCCCCATCAGTACCAGTGCCGCGTGCTTTGGGAAGAATGCTCCGGCAAAGAGAATGAGCACCGGCAGGCGTGCGCTGCACGACATGAATGGTGTGATGAGCACCGTTATTATGCGGCTGCTGCGGCTTTCTATGGTGCGTGTTGCCATAATGGCCGGCACGTTACATCCAAAGCCCATGAGCATGGGGATGAACGACTTGCCGTGCAATCCCATCTTGTGCATGAGCTTGTCCATGATGAAAGCTGCACGTGCCATGTATCCCGAATCCTCCATCAGTGAGATAAAGAGATAGAGTATAAGAATCTGTGGTATGAACACGGCAACGCTACCAATGCCGCTAATTATTCCGTTTACAAGCAAATCCTGAATGGCTCCCTGCGGGATTATGGCTGTCACGCACTCCCCGAACCATGTAAAGAGTCTCTCAATCCACTCCTGTGGGTAGGCACCCAGCTGGAACACCGAGCTGAACATTGCCCACATCACAAACAGGAATATGGGAAATCCTAACCAACGGTTGGCTACAAGGCGGTCAATGCGGCGGGTGTGTCTGTTGGTGTCTTTTATGCCGGGCTTGTATGTCTCGTGCAATGCTCCGTTGATAAAGCCATATTTTGCTCCGTTGATGGCTGTCTCGGCATCCACTCCCATCTGTGACTGTATATTCTTCGCACCCTCCTCGGCCAGTGCTTTCCATCGCTCCACCTCAAGGCAACTGTCGAGGTCGCGCAGTGCCTCCTTGTCATTCTCCAGCAGTTTCAAAGCCCAGTAACGTACAGGGAACTGCTGTGGCAGGTCGTCGGCCTTGTGCATGGCAGCCGACAGTGGCGCAATCTGCTCCTCAATGATGCTGCCGTAGTTGATGTGGATGTGGCGTATGGTGTTGTTCTTGCCCTCGAAAAGCTCAATCACCGTGTCCAGCAGCTTGTCAAGCCCCTTGTTGTTGCGTGCCACGGTTGGTATCATTGGGATACCCATCATTGCACCAAGGTGGACATAATCGACCTGTGCACCCTTTGCCAACAGCTCGTCATACATATTGAGCGCAACAACGGTGCGTATGTTCATGTCAATGAGCTCTGTAGTGAGGTAGAGGTTACGCTCCAGATTCGATGCCACTACCGAGTTTATGATGATGTCGGGCATTTGCTCATAGAGGTGGCGGCGTACGTAGATTTCCTCGGGCGAATAGGCCGCAATGGAGTATGTGCCGGGCAAGTCGGTGAGGTTTATGCGGTAACCCTTATAGTCGAAGCTGCCGGTCTTGGCATCGACGGTTACACCGCTGTAGTTGCCTACGTGTTCGTTCTTGTTGGCGAGCAGGTTGAATATGGATGTCTTGCCGCTGTTGGGGTTACCCACCAGTGCAACGTTTATCACGTTCCTCCTCTCCGTGGAGTTGTGGTAGCTGGTACTGCAATGTCCGCTGCATCCCGCACAGCTTTCGCACATTGGTATGCAGTTATATGTAGGTGCCGGCGCCATTTCGCGCTTGGCATCCTCCTCGGGCAACACCTCAATCATGGCAGCCTCGTTGCGGCGCAACAGCACCTCGTAGCCCATGACGTTGTATTTGATGGGGTCGTGCATGGGAGAGTCGAGCACCGATGTCACCTTTTCGCCACGTATGAAGCCCATCTCCATTATACGTTTGCGGAAACCACCGTGACCCGACAGGCGCACGATGACAGCGGTCTCACCATTTTTCAGCTCCGATAGTTTCATCTTCTTTTTTAATATTTGGGACATGCGGGCTTTCCTTTGGTAGGTGCAGCTGCTCTTGCCCTTATTTTTGCATATGCAAAAATAGCTCTCTTTTACAACATTGGCAATAGCTATATTTGTCCAAACCATGCTTTTTTTTAGTTATTTATAACTAACACTCACGGGAATAGGCAAATGTTGTTACAACTTGCCATCACTTTCATGATAATTTGTTATTGTGCAGTGGCAATGATGCAGCTAATTTTGCACTGTCCGAAATTCGTTAGTTGGATAGACCATATAGAATTGTATTATCTTTATTGCCCTGTGTGAACAGTGCATAAACAGAGGAGAACGTTTTTAAGCTGTCGTTCTCCTCTGCGTTTTTAATTAGTTGTCAGTATGAAAGTGCTACTTCTTTTGTTTTTCAAATTTCATTATTATTCCCATCTTGTCAGTCGGCTATTGCTGAAATGAGTGTTGCAATGCCTATTATTGTTGCTGCTGCCTCAATAGCACCGTTGTCGCAGCAGTGGTTGTGGTGATGATGGTGATGGTGATGGGCTGGAGGTGGGGGAGGCACCGCTACCGGGCGTGGCATGGGTCTGCGAGGTCTTCTTGCTACAGGTGGCATTGGTTTTCTGCCCTTGTCTCTATTATTGAACTTCTTGTTGTAGGGCTTGCCGGGGCGTGCATTGTCGAACTTCACCTTCGGTGCCTTCTTGTCATTCTTCTTTACTCTGTTCTCTACTCTGGGTTTTGCAAAATCCCTGTTGTTGTTCTTTGCCATCATCTGTGCAGGAACGAGCAACATGCTCATCATCACTGCGAAAATCATCATCTTTTTCATAACTGTAAGTTTTTAATGGTCAGTTTTTTCTGTTCAAATGTTGTTGTCTCAATTCTTGGTTGTTCAGTTTGCAATCAATGCTACCAGTGCTGCCAGGCCAACAACTGCTGCTACTGCATTTACGGGATTGACTTCGTTGACTACCTTTACATTGACCTGTGGATTTTTACGTGGTTTGGGCTGCTTTACAATCTGTGGCTGTTTTTTGTTGTCCTTGAATTTCTTGTCGTCCTTCTTGTCTTTCCTGTTGTCGAACTTCTTGTCGTTCTTGTCCTTTTTGTTGTCCTTAAACTTGTCGTCTTTCTTGTCTTTCTTGTCTTTCTTGTTGTCGACTTTGTATTCAACTTTTGGCTTGGCATTCTTGTTGTTGTCCTTTGCCATCATCTGTGCAGGCATAAGCATCATGCTCATCATCACTGCAAAAATCATCATCTTTTTCATAGCTTTTAAATTTAAATGTTAAACCTGTTTTTGTTTGTGAAAC
>JAZRGF010000122.1:0-16991 GCA_045644005.1 Bacteroidaceae bacterium
CGTTCAAGCATCGGGGACAAAACAACTCGCTTCTCACGCAATAACAGCATCGCGTATATGCACCGCTCAAACAAATTTTGTCCTGTTTCCTCTGCTTGCCCGGCTGTTCGCTGTGATTTTGATGGTGCCGGTTTTAAAATATTACCATTGTACGCACTATAATGCATAGGGTACGTCAATGAATCTTCTTCGCAAAGGTAATTCCCCGCCAACGGCGGAAAGTTACGTGTAAGCGAGCGAAAGCAATTTCAAAGAAGTTAAAATGGCTGTTAATTCAATACATCAATAAGCTATATCCCAAAATTAAAGCAAACCGGATTATCCACACCTTTTTGCGACTGAGCCGCTAAAACGGCATTAAAGACAAAAAGGTAAAAAGGCAATTGAAGTCATTTTTATTTAAGCCACAGTTTTTATCTCACAAACTCCACCTTGTGAAGCGGTGCTCCGTGGCGGTTGTAGACGGTGAGGATGTAACGCCCTGCGGCAAAGCCATCAACATCAAAGTCACGGCAATATCTGCCGCTGTAGACCCGGCGGCCATAAACATCAGCCACCACAATGCGTTGCCCCCACGACTGTGGCTCGGGCAAGGATATCACTGCATCGCGCGACATGGAACCGCCCACCGGCAAATTCAAGAAAGCAGGCTCACTCTCCACGCCACAAGCATCCACCGCCGTCACGGCTATGGCAATATCCTTGTTCGTGCGGCATTGCCACTGTAACACAGTATCCGCCTGCTCCACTGCCACCAGATTGTCGATATTACCCACATCTACACTGTCGCCCACCGCCGCATATACATTGTAACGCACCGCAGGAAAGCCCTTTGCTGGCTGCACGGCATGCCAACGCAACGACACGCCACACTCGCCACGCACACACTCCGTCACCTGTGGCGATGACGGTGCCGACGCAATCCAGTCCATAGGAGGCACAAATGCCGCACGGTCATAGACCTTTGTATATATATCGCGCACACCACCCGCATTGCCAAGGAGGTGGGCAGTGCGGAACATGACAATGCCATCGGCCATTGCACTGCGCGATGTGCGCATCTGTCTCTCTATCTCCAACTGCGGCCAACCGCCATGCTCGGGCAACAGCCTGTAGATACCCACGCCGGGCGCCACGTGACGGCCATGGCGGTTCTCGCACCAGTCGAGCACAAAGGGGTAGAAATTATTGCCGTTGAAATAGAGCATTGGAAAAAGGGCATCCATTATACCGTCGCGCAACCACCCTTGAGCATCCTGGTAGACGGTGTTGTAGGCATCCCACCCCAGCGAGCTGTAACGCGTGAGATTGTCATACTTGCCAAGCGGCGCACAACTCACGCACACCCATGGTTTAAGTTCCTTTACCGCCGAGTAGACACTTGCCGCAATACGGGTTATGTTGGAGCGGCGCCATGCCGCCAGCGACATGCGCTTGCCATGTTTTACAAAATGGGAACCGTCGGGGTAACCGTCGACACTGTCGGGGTAGCGGACATAGTCGAGATGAATACCATCGACATCGTAGTTCTGCACAATCTCCTTTACAAGCGCCGTGATATAATCGGCCGTTGCCGGGTTGCCGGGTTCCATGTACCAGGCACCTTTGTATCGCGTGCAGAGGGGGGCGTCCTTGACAGGGAGAGCCCTGCGCCCCAAGCGCCTCACATGCTCCACCTTGCCAAGCGGCAGGGTGACGAGCCATGCATGCAGCCTGATGCCACGCCTGTGGCACTCCTCGACCGCAAAGGCCAAGGGGTCGTAACCGGGATTGCGCCCCGACACGCCGGTGAGCACATGCGAAAAGGGTTCTATTGAGGAGGGATATATCACATCGCCGCGCACACGTGTCTGCAACAGCACGGTATTTATGTGCATAGCCTGCAAGGAGTCGAGGATAACGGTAAGTTCACTCTTCTGTCTTTCAATGTCGGCAGGACTTTTCACCTGGGTATGTGGCCAGTCGAGATTCTCTATTGTGGTGAGCCACACGGCACGGTACTCATATTTCGGAGAAGCCGGGGTGAAACCATGATAATCTCCTATTGTGTACAGCGGTTCACTCTCCTGCACAACATTCTGCGCCACCGCAAAAAGCGGCAACAGTAACAGAATAGTCATAAAATGCAGAAACTTTTTCACAATTGAAATTAAATTATCACAAAAGTAGTCATTTTTATGCCATTTTTTCAATGAAATTCCAATTATTTCGTACATTTGCGATTACGACCGCTTATTCAGCCATGCGTCATCAAACAAAAACCGTGGCAAAAAGCGTTGCATTCAATGTCAAATAGATAAAAGAAATAAATAATTACCTTATGACAAAAGCTAAGAAATTCATCACTTGTGACGGAAACCAGGCAGCGGCACATATCGCTTACATGTTTTCCGAGGTAGCGGCCATCTACCCCATCACACCATCATCTACAATGGCCGAGTATGTCGACGAGTGGGCGGCACAGGGCCGCAAGAACCTCTTCGGCGAGACAGTATTGGTACAGGAAATGCAGTCCGAGGGCGGCGCAGTGGGCGCACTCCACGGCTCATTGCAGGCCGGTGCATTGACAAATACCTTTACAGCATCGCAGGGCTTGCTGCTCATGATTCCTAACATGTACAAGATTGCCGGCGAGAAGTTGCCATCGGTATTCCACGTATCGGCACGTTCGCTTGCGGGTAACTCACTCAGTATCTTCGGTGACCACATGGACGTAATGGCTTGCCGCCAGACTGGTTTTGCAATGCTTTGCGAGGGCTCGGTACAGGTGGTCATGGACCTTGCTCCCGTTGCACACCTTGCAACACTCAAGAGCCGCATCCCATTCCTGAACTTCTTTGACGGATTCCGCACATCGCACGAGATACAGAAGATTGAGCTCCTTGAGCAGGAGGACATCGCTCCACTCGTTGACTGGAACTGCATCCAGGAGTTCCGCGACAGAGCCTTGAGCCCAACACACCCTGTTGTGCGCGGTACTGCGGAGAACCCCGAGACATTCTTCACACACAAGGAGAGCGAGAACCCATTCTACAATGCCGTTCCCGACATTGTTGCCGAGTACATGGATAAGATTTCAGCCATCACAGGCCGCAAATATGCTCCTTTCACATATTATGGTGCCGAGGATGCCGACCGCGTAATCGTTGTCATGGGTTCTGCTACCGAGGCCATCAAGGAGGCTATCGACTACATGATGGCACGCGGCGAGAAGGTTGGTTTGGTGAGCGTTCACCTGTACCGTCCATTCTCTGTGAAATACCTTGCAGCCGTAATGCCAAAGACAGTGAAGCGCATTGCAGTGCTCGACCGCACAAAAGAGCCGGGCAGCAATGGCGAGCCTTTGTACCTTGACGTTGTGGAGGCTTTCTCAAGCACACCCGAGCTGCGTGAGCTCAACCCTACAATCGTAGGCGGACGCTTCGCATTGGCGGCAAACGACACGACACCGGCACTCATCATGGGTGTTTATGAGAACCTTGCATTGCCCACTCCAAAGAACCACTTTACAGTAGGTATCGTTGACGACGTCACATTCCTTTCACTTCCAAAGAAAGAGGAGATTGCAGTGGTTGACGGCATGTTCGAGGCTAAGTTCTATGGCCTTGGCGCCGACGGTACAGTGGGTGCAAACAAGAACTCAGTAAAAATCATTGGCGAGAACACCAACAAATATTGCCAGGCATACTTCTCGTACGACTCGAAAAAGTCAGGTGGTTTCACCTGTTCGCACCTGCGTTTCGGCGACAAGCCAATACGCAGCACATACCTGGTGAACACTCCTAACTTTGTGGCTTGCCACGTACAGGCCTACCTGAAGATGTATGATGTTACACGCGGCTTGCAGAACGGCGGTACATTCCTGCTGAACACCGTTTGGGAAGGCGAGGAGCTTGCAAAGAACCTGCCCAACAAGGTAAAGAGATGCTTTGCCGAGAAGAACATCAACGTATACTACATCAACGCTACAAAGATTGCACAGGAGATTGGCCTTGGCAACCGCACCAACACAATCCTGCAGAGCGCATTCTTCCGCATCACAGGCGTTATCCCAGTTGAGCTTGCTGTCGAGCAGATGAAGAAGTTCATCGTGAAGTCTTACGGCAAGAAGGGCCAGGATGTGGTCGACAAGAACAACGCGGCTGTTGACCGTGGCGGCGAATACCACAAGCTGGTAATTGACCCCGCTTGGGCAAACTTGCCCGATGATGTCGAGGAGAAGCGCGACGAGCCGGAGTTCATCACAAAGATTGTGCGCACAATCAACGCACAGGAGGGTGACAAGCTCCCCGTTTCGGCATTCAAGGGCCTGGAGGATGGTACATGGCCTGTAGGTACATCGGCTTATGAGAAGCGCGGTGTGAGCGCATTCGTTCCAAAGTGGAACAAGGAGAGCTGTATACAGTGTAACCGTTGTGCATTCGTATGTCCCCACGCTGCCATCCGTCCAATTGTAATGGATGAGCAGGAGGCTGCCGGTCTCAACGCCGACAAGATTGAGATGAAGGCTCCTGCAGCAATGAAGGGCATGCACTTCCGCATTCAGGTGAGCGTGCTCGACTGTCTTGGTTGCGGCAACTGTGCCGACATCTGTCCCGGACATCCAAAGACAGGCAAGGCCCTCACAATGGTTCCATTGGAGGAGGAGAGACACGAGGCTGCAAACTGGGACTACTGCGTGAAGAACGTGAAGAGCAAGCAGCACCTTGTCGACGTGAAGAGCAACCCCAAGAACTCACAGTTCGCTACTCCATTGTTTGAGTTCTCGGGCGCATGTTCGGGTTGTGGTGAGACACCATACGTGAAGCTGTTGACCCAGCTCTTTGGCGACCGCGAGATCATTGCCAACGCAACAGGCTGTTCTTCAATCTACACAGGTTCGGTACCTTCAACACCATATACAACCAACGAGAAGGGCGAAGGTCCAACATGGGCGAACTCACTCTTCGAGGACTTCTGCGAGTTCGGCTTGGGTATGAAGCTTGCCGAGAACAAGATGCGCGAGCGTCTTGAGAGACTCTTCACCGAGGTTCAGGCATGCGCAGGCTGCACCGACGAGCTCAAGGCTCTTGCACAGAAGTGGATTGAGAACAAGAACAGCGCCGAGGTGACAAAGGAAGTTGCTCCTGCCATCATTGAGGCTTGCGAGGCTTGCGGTTGTGACACCTGCAAGCAGATTCTCGACATCAAGCAGTACATCGTCAAGCGCTCACAGTGGATTATCGGTGGTGATGGTGCGTCATACGACATCGGCTACGGCGGTCTTGACCACGTTATCGCATCGGGCGAGGATGTGAACATCCTTGTTGTCGATACCGAGGTTTACTCTAACACCGGTGGCCAGTCGTCAAAGGCTACACCGCTTGGCGCCATTGCCAAGTTTGCCGCATCGGGCAAGCGCATACGCAAGAAAGACCTTGGTATGATTGCAACAACATACGGCTATGTATACGTGGCACAGATTGCCATGGGTGCAAGCTACGACCAGTGTCTCAAGGCTATCCGTGAGGCCGAGGCTTACCCAGGCCCATCACTGGTGATTGCATACGCTCCATGTATCAACCACGGTATCAAGCGTGGTATGGGCAAGGCACAGGCCGAGCAGGCTGCTGCCGTTGAGTGCGGTTACTGGCACTTGTGGCGTAACAACCCTGCGCTTGAGGAAGAGGGCAAGAACCCATTCACACTCGACAGCAAGGAGCCACAGTGGGACAAGTTCCAGGAATTCCTGCAGGGCGAGGTACGCTATGCATCACTTGCAAAGCAGTTCCCTGCCGAGGCGAGCGAGTTGTTCGGCGCAGCACAGGAGATGGCGAAGAAACGCTATGCAAGCTACCAGCGCATGGCAAAGTTAGATTGGACGCAGAATAACGCAGAATAAAGCTCGACAACAGCAACAGCAAACAGTCACGCGTAGCATGGGCAACGCTCATGCCGCGTGGATTGCGAAAAGTTGTTGTTGCCAAAGTTCGACTGGGCAACCCAGAGTAACAGTTCCTCGACATAACAAGAGGACAACATAAAGAGAACCCCTAAGTCTGGATGACATCCAAACTTAGGGGTTCTCTTTAATGTAATTATCCCCAGTTTCCTTAATTGGCTATGCTAATCATCTGCACTGCCTTCTTCGCCTCCTCGTATCTCTTGCGCACGCTCGCAGGCGGGTCACAGGCACGCTGTCCGTTGATATACAGCTCTGCCGAACAATGTCGCAACATATCCTTCACGCCCTTCAGCTCGGCCTCACTCACAGCCTCCCTGCCCACTACTGCCGCACACTCATAGAGCGCCGCACGGAGCTCCACAAAATGCCCTTTCCTGAACTGCGCGAGCTTTTCATCCACTGCAGCATGGAACCTGCCGCGCGACTCCACAAACTCCTGTGGCAAATCACCATCGTAGGCAATGACAGCGGCGTCGGCCGCACTACCCTCGGCACACAGGGCTATCACAGCAAGGCTCTCCAAAGAGGTGGCAGCCCCAACCAAAGGCAACAAAGGGTCATAAGACGGGCGCTTGACAACAGGTTCTTCGCCACCGCAGGCACACAGCAGCGACAGAAGAAGGGCCGAGAGGAATAATTTCTTCATAGAGTCAAATTTTAACCGGTGCGAAATTAATAAAAAAAGCGTTCACCCACAAGGCTATGACAGGCATTACGACAACCCCAAAGAGAGACGTGTGACAATTTATCACAATATATTTTAATATTTCATATTAAAAGACTAAATTTGTAAGATGTATACACATAGGCAAACAAAATTAAAAACACATAAAAAATTATGAAAAACTTTTTACGCGTAGCAGCACTCGCCATTTGCGCCATCTTTATGGTAGCAAATGTAAGCGCGCAGGTAATCACAGCCGAGCGTGCAAGCGAAATTGCAAACCAGTTCTTTGCTAATGGAAAGCAAAAGAGCGCGGCGTTCCGTTCAACAAACGCCACATTGACACAGAGCATTGACAGCCGCGCCGTCACTGGCGAGAGCAACGATGCTCCAACATTCCACATTCTCACCGGCGCCGACGGCAAAGGCTTTGTCATTGTATCGGGCGAGGAGACAGAGAACCCAATCATCGGTTACTCTCTCGACGGAACAATAGACACCAACAACCTGCCCGACGGCTTTGTCGGTTACATGACCGACATCGACGCACAGGTACGCGCCTTGCGCGAGTACAACGCAGCCAACCCACAGAAGGCAGCAGCACGCAGTGCAATGCAGAAGGCTGCAGACTATGAATACAATGCCACCTCTATGGGCAACATTGTAAAGAACCTCAACACTGCACCTTGGGGACAGCATGGTCCTTTCAATAATTTGTGCAAGACAACTGATGGTCAAACAGCCTTGACCGGTTGTGGCCCTACAGCCTTTGCAATCTTGTGCTATTACTACAAATGGCCTGCATCAGGTGTAGGTACTGTAACCCACCAGGGAACAGGTGAAAACATGGAGCTTGGCCATACATACGACTATGCCTCTATGCTTCACAACTATTCGTCAGGTTACACCACAGAACAAGCAGATGCTGTAGCCCTGTTGATGCGTGACCTTGGTTGGGCAAACCAGGTAGGTTATGGCACAAGTTCTACAAGTTTCTCCGAAACAGGCCAGCACATGGTCGATCACTTCCGTTTCAAGAGTGAAAGACCTGTTGACCACGGCGCATCATTGGCTGTTGTAAGATCAACATTGGGTAACGACACACAATGGAAAACATATATAAAGAACTGCCTTGATGCCGGCTATCCCATACCCTATGCATCAACAACGAATACATCCAATTCGGCCAGACACATCTACATTCTCGACGGTTACACCGACAATGACTATTATCACTTCAACTGGGGTTGGAGTGGCCAAGGCAATGGTTGGTTCACCCTTGACAACATGGTGCCCGATGATTATTCAAACTATTCAAACTCACACAAGGCATTTTTTAACCTAATCCCCGACGCAACTACATACACTGTAACAGCGACAGCTACACCTTCAAACATGGGTACAGTTTCCATCAACGGTGGAACTGCGGGCAGCACAGTAACTGCAGACCTTTTGCAAGGTGTTACAGCAACCCTTACCGCACACCCTGCCGACGGCTATGCCCTCGCAAGCTGGACAAAGAACGGCGAAATTGTTGGCACAAAGAATACACTACAGGTTAAGGTCGGTACATCGGACAATGAGTATGTTGCAAACTTTGCTGACGCATCAACAGTAAATATACCAGTAGATTATAGCGTTAGCACTAGTACCGGTTCTCTAAACGACAGCAAGGGTTCTCAATGGACTGCTTCAGATTGTCCTGCAGGATTAAAAATAGAAGCAAAAAATAGTAATAAGAATGCCATTAAAGCAATTACAGAGTATGAAAACTGGCACAAATTTTATGCTGGTGGCACAATCGAAGGTACACAAACGGTTCATACTTCTCCAACAACATTCACATTGTCTGTTGAAGATGACTATGTAATAACAGGCTACAGTATGACATACTACCCTAGCGTTGCAAATAAAGCAACTCTTACAAATGATTACGGATATAGCAATACACCTTCTAGTACAAAAGAGAATTATGTAATGGAGGCTACCGGTTTGAATACAAAATCAACCACCTTTACTGTTACTAGTACTTCGTCTAACTATGCCATTATAACAACAAATTTCACCGTTACTGTAGCAAAGGAAGGTGCAAATGTGCCTTCTACCCCAACAACCTACACCATATATGTAAATGCAGAGACCGGTGGTAATGCGTATGTAAATGGTACAAATACAAGCGCAACAGTTGATGCCGGTACTGATGTTACATTGCAGGCATACCCTGATGGCACGAACTACACTTTCGCAGGTTGGTACAATGGCAACAGTTTTGTAAGCAGCAATAATCCATACACATTTGCTTTGAATTCAGATGTTACCTACACCGCTAAATTCAACGCAGTGGCAACGACCTACAATATCACAGCCGAGGCTTCGCCACAGAACGCCGGCAAGGTTGCCATCAACGGTGGTACACAGTCTACAGTTGCCAACATTGATGCCACAAGCGGTTCGACAGTTTCTTTGCAAGCATACCCCAACAGTGGTTATGAATTCGCAGGATGGTATAATGGAACAACAAAGGTTAGCAGCAACAACCCTTATTCTATTACAGCAACAGCGGCAGTCAGCTACATTGCAAGTTTCCAAGAGGTTCAGCAGGGCGGTAGCTCAAGCACCAACCTTGCCGGCAAGTATTTCCGCTTGAAGACGACTGTCAATTCTGCTGTAAAGTATATGAATGTTGGCACTAGTAGCGATAATAGCCATGGTAATGTAAATATGGTCGATTTAAATGAAAGTAGCGACGACCAAATATTCCTTTTCGAACAGAGCGGCGATGGTTACAAACTCAAAGCAAAGAGTGGCAACTACATCAAATGTGCCGAATGGAATGTCAATGCAAATACCACAAATGCCAACGAAGCATCTGTTCTGCTTTTCGAAGAGAGTGGCGATGGTTATCTAATCAATTGGTATAACACCTTCAAAGGCGCAATCAAATATTTTAACGTCCAGACAGCCAATGCGGGCGACAGAGCTCTTCACCCATACAGCGATGGTGATAAGAATAGTGCTACAGTATGGTTCCTCGAGGAGGTTATCCCTTCTTTAACCGTAACATTCGCGGGGGCAAGTTGGGTAAATGAAGCAAGCAGCTGGTGGGAATATATTGTGACAAACCAAACTCCTGCAGTGACTGTTAAAGCAGCAAATAGTGCAAAGGCAATCGGCTACAGCACAGTCAGCAGTGTAAGACACCCATACTTGCTCGATGGTAACAGTTTTACAATCTCTCTTCCAGCAAATTGTAAGATTGTCGGCTACACACTTAGATACAAGGGACACAATTTAAATACAAAAACATTTACATACACCGGCAACAATGGAACAACAGCAACAGAAACCGTTGGCCAGGATGGTGTAGAAAAGACCCTTACAGTTACAGGGCTTGAGAATAACGAAATAGCCATCAGCGTAAGTGACCAATCGTCACAAGCCGGTGTGGTTATCGTGGCACTTGAGATTACATACATTGAGGAGGAGTTTGAGCCGGCAATGTTCAAGGCCGAGGTTGAGGGTTGGAGAAACGACAACCCCAACACCCACCTTGGCACAATCACTGTTGGTGGAACAGCAATGAAGCTCACTCCTGCCCACCAAACAGCAAGCGAGCTTACAATGCCTGTTGTTGAGGGCACAACACTTGCATTCACACGCAAGTATCGCGGCTTTGAGTTCAACGGCTTCTACATTGGTGCAACATCACTTGGAACAACCCCAACACTCACAGCTGACAATGTTGCAGCAATAAGCGATGCGACACCGCTTGTTGCAAAGTTCACAGCAACCAATGATGTGACACTCTTTTACGATGATGACACATACTCATATCGCATCCCTGCCATTGCAAAGACCGGTACAAACCGCCTTGTTGCAATCAGCGACTACCGTCATAGCCACGATGACATAGGCCGTGACAATCACGGCACCGGCACATTGCAGGTTGACCTTGTAATGCGTACAAGTGAGGACAATGGTTTAACTTGGACTGATAAAGTGACAATTGCCGAGGGTAACCAGAACTTCGGTTACGGCGATGCCGCTGTTGTAGCAAACGGGCAGAATATCCTTGTTATGGCAGTTGCCGGCAATGTATTCTTTACTAATGCAACCTCAAGTAATAAACAAAAGACCTATCGTATATACAGCGCCGACAACGGCGTCACTTGGGAGAAGGAAGAGGTAAGTAGCAACTTATATACTCTATTCCCCAATGCAAACGGTATGTTCTTTGGTAGCGGTAAACTTGTTGTTGACCCAGACTTCAACGACACAGGCAATGCACGTGTTTATGGTGCAATGCTGTTGAATGATGGTAACAACTATGTACTTTATTCTGACAACTGGGGTGAAACTTGGAATATCCTTGGTGGTACTTCTCCGGCATCTGCAAATGAGCCAAAGGTTGAGATTTTGCCAAATGGACAGATTCTTCTCAGTTCACGCCGTAACGGTGGCCGTACATTCAATGTGTTCACTTATACCGACAAGGCAAACAGTACCGGTACTTGGAGCACAGCAACCAACGGTTGCGACAACGGCGGTAACGGTACAAACGGTGAAATCATCTGCCTCGACGCAAAGCGTCCTAACGGCAAGCCCACAAAGATTCTGTTGCAGTCACAGCCTAACGGCAGCGACCGCAGAAATGTATCAATATGGTACAAGGAGGTAAGCGCGGATGAAACATATACAGGAACTTCAATTGCCAGCGACTGGACAATGGGTAAGCAGGTAAGTACCCAGCTCAGTGCATACAGCGCAATGTGCTTGCAGGCAAACGGCGAGATAGCACTCTTCTTTGAGGAGGCACCTTGCCACAACGACGACAACACCTATGGTTACTCAATGGTATATGTTCCATTGACAATTGAGGAAATTACAGGAGAGAACTTCCTTAACCCCAATGCCGATGTTGAATATGTACCAACTGAATTCAACATTGTCTTGACCGATGCACAGGATAATGAATACCGCGAGACACTCGACTACATCCCTGCGGATGTAGCTGCAGTAGAAAGCTACCTGACAACAACATACCCATTCATCACATTGGGTACTACAGGAGTTATAGCCGACAACAAATACACTAACACTGTTACATTGCCGTTCAAGGTAAGTAACGACGAAAACGCTTACTGGCACAATATCTACTGGCCTGCAAATACAGCAGAGAATGATTATCCTATCTACCTGTCAGCGTCTGCTGCAAATGATACTTATGTGCCAAAAGTCACAGAGTCAAAAGCTTACGGTGAAAGTACATACAACACCTTGCAGAACGGTGACAAGATAAGTTGGGCTATTTACAGCGTTGACAATACATTGACATTCAAGTTCAAGAACAAGTTGACAGGCAAATACATCCAAGCAACTTCCGTTGCAACAGGCAATGCCCAAAATGTAGTATATGCCAACGAAAACAATGCTACAGCATTTGAGTTATTGCCAGATTCATATTCTTATGCCGGTGATTATGCTCTTGTTGCAAAGGTTGGCGAGACTACAGGTTATCTCTGTTCAACATCGGCAACAGGTTACCACTATGCAACTCACTACAATGGCGGTTCCACAAATCGCCACGAAGGTGCTTGGATTAAGTTTGTTGAGGCACCCGACTACCTGGCAATAATTGACCAGTTGATTGCAGACATTGACAACTTCGGTGCCGGTGAGGGCAATTACACCGACAACAACGATATCGATGCCATCAAGGCTATTATAGAGGACATAGGAACAACACCTCTTAACACCCTTAACACACACACTACAACCGTACAGACAGTTAAGGACAGTTACAGCGAGATTACATTGAGTATTCCTGTTGCAAACAGCGGTAGCGTGAAGATCAAGAACGAGGCTGTAAGCAACAAGTTCGTGCAGAAGGGCGAGGTTACTATCGAGGCTGTACCTGCAGCCGGTTACTACTTCGTCAACTGGACAAAGCCTGCAGCACAGACAAACGCAGCGGCAAGAGCTGCCGAGGCAAGAAACGCGGTTGAGGTTGTAAGTACCGATAACCCATATACATTCAACCTTACCGACGCTGTGAGCCTTGAGGCGAACTTTGAAGAGATTTTGGTAAATGTTACACTCACCGATGCACAAAGTAATACATACAATGTAGAGTTGAGCGGCTTTACCAGTGGTGTAACAAAAGAGACTGTTGCTGCTAAATTGAAGGAGGCCTATCCTTATATAACATTGGGTTCAACCGACCAGAATGGAGATGTCATTGATTTTGGTGTACTTGAAGCCAACGGCACAGCCTATACCTACACAAACAAGGTTGAGTTGCCATTCAAGGTAAGCAACGCTGCATATCTCTGGCATAATATCTACTACCCCAGCAATGGCGGTAACCCCAACTACATAGCGGCATTGAACGAAGACGAGGTGGTTGATATGGCTGCATCAAAAGATTATGCTTATGGAGATAACCCGACATATAACACAAAAGACGGTGGTAACAGCATCTGTTGGGCAATCTACAATGTAAACAACAGCTTTGAATTCATCTTCAAGAGCAGAGTTACCGGTAAATATATTAAGGTAGAAAGCGTCTCATCTGAAACAACAGAAAATGTGAAATTTGTTGAGAATGCCGAAGACGCAACAGTATTCACCCTATTGGTTGACACCGGAACATACAATGGAGACTATGCTCTTGTTGCAAATGTTGAAGGCACAACAGGTTATCTCTGTGCAACATCATCCAGCAAAAGCTTTGTGACACACTATAACGGTAATGGCCATCAGGGCGCTTGGGTCAAGTTCGTTGAGGCTCCCGACTACTACTCAAAGATTATGGACTTGGGCATTATGCTTGGTCTGAAGTTTGGTGCAGGAGACGGCAAGTACATAAATACCGATGCAATTAGTGAGATTGATAATCGTATTGCAAATAATAGCGAAAATATTACCCTTAACACTATTAAACAAGACAGCATTGTATTGAACGACGCAATAAACAGCTGGCCGGCTGTACGCTTGACTATTAACCCTGTCGAAGGTGGTACAACAAACATCAACGGCGAGGCGGGTGTTGTCCACAAGTATGTGCCAAATGATTACGAGTTGCCTCTTGCAGCTGTTCCTGCCGAGGGTTATCACTTTGTTAGCTGGACAGACGGCGCAAGCGAAATAGAAACCACTGAATATACCAAAACAATAAACGGTGGAAAGGGTGATGTTACTGAACTCACCGCAAACTTTGCAATCAACATCTACAACATCAGCGTAACAGCAGGTGAAGGCGGTAGCGCAACCGCAAGCGCAGCAACCGTCGAGCACGGCAATGCGGTGACACTCACAGCCACACCAAGTAGTGGCTACTACAGTTTTGCAGGTTGGTACGATGGAGAGAATTTAATAAGCGCTGAGGCAAGTTATACATTCACCGTCACAAGCCACATCAACTACACAGCGCGCTTCAACGAGGTTTCTACAGGCACTGTTGCAATACACATTACCGTTGCATCGACCGACGGCACAACTGTAACCAACACTGCAGACGGTAATGTAAAGGCCATCATCAACAACATTGGCCAGGGGTGGGCAACTGAGGCCGATTTCGTTGTAGGTGCCGATGTTGAACTTGTTGCATCATCCGACTACGACCAGAAGGCCTACCTGTTCGATGGTTGGTACAAGAACGATGTACTTGTGAGCAAAGAGCTTGCAATAACTGTTCAGGCAACAGAGGCCGCAACATACCAGGCACGCTTCTTCCGTGGTTGTGTTGTAATAGGTGAACCCAAAAGCAATAGTTCAGGATATGTTACTAAAATCACCCTCGCCGATGGAACATCATTGGGCTATGATGCAAGTAACAGAGCTGTTGTGAAAGAAGGAACTGAGGTTATGATAAACACTTGGATAAGATATGGCTACGAAACAACCTGGAAAGATGATGAAGGCAATATTGTGGGCAATGAGCAAAATCTTGTCATCACCATTGAGAGGGATGTAACCTACACAGCCACCTTTGAGCCGGCAACATATAACCTGACCGTTCGTGCCAACGATGGCAGTTACGGCATTGTGACTGCACAATCACTTATAGAAACCGGAACAAACATCAAGGTCGGCCATAATATGGAGGCAACAATCACAGCAACAGCCAACCCCGGTTACTACTTTGTAAACTGGACAAAGGGAACTGATGTTGTGAGCAGCGAGAACCCATACACTATCCCCGGTATTGCAAATATTGAGGATATGGATGATGTGGAGTACATTGCGAACTTCCTCCCTGTTGAGAATGCCACAACCGGTACTTACTACCGCATTGCATACGACTTCCCTGCACCTGCAGCAGCCGGTGCAGCAAGAGCAGGCGCAACAAGAGCTGTAGGCGAAGAATTGGTGTATGAGATAAGCCCAAGTACAGGAACACCAAATACTAACGGAGGATTCTTCGCCTATTGGGTATCCAACAACAATCCACAATTGAGAATGGATTCGAAAGCCAACTCAGGAAATGAACATGAAAGAATCAACACATTGAGTAATGGAACCAAACATTCTTTAGTAGATGGTACGGGTTCCGGTGTTGTATTTACAGTATCTGCGCCGGATGGTTATGTAATAACAGGTTATAGTATCAGTGGAGTTGCTTATGGAGATATCACCCTTAATGGTTCTCCTATTTCTCATAATAAGAGTGTATCATTAAGTGACAGCAATTTAGAAGTTTCTAGTTTTAGTTTCACTATCGTAGGAGGCATGAATGGCACTTATAAAAAAGGTATTGACATCAACTCGTTTGAAGTTACTATAGTTGCTGCAGCCCCTAACACCGCAAGATACTATATGCAGAGCGTGGCATGTGGTGTAAGCGGTGGTAATAATTTGCAGAACGCATTGAAGATGACACAGGATACTTTAGCTGCATCAATCTTCTACTATGCCGACAGCAAGTTGCTCTCATATGACAAGGGACAGTATATTATAGAGAACGGCGGAACACGCGGTTTGCAGGCAGTTGGAGTAAGCGGCACAGTTACAATAACAACCAGCGGTGAAACTGCGACCATTTCTGCACCAAATTATATGCACGCAAACACAAATGGTACAGTTTACTATGCAGACCACTGCGGTAGCGACAATGGCGATGAAGAGCACAACTTTATAGTTGAAGAGGTGACAACACTGCCTGTAACAATCACTGCTGCATTGCACGCTACATTCTATGCACCGGTTGCAGTTGCAATCCCCGAGGGCGTGAAGGCATATGTGCTAAAGGCTGAGGACATCCCGGGCATTGAGACATACGCTTGGATGACAAGCTTGAAGAACGGTATTATCCCTGCAAACACAGGTGTTATCCTAAGGAGCGATGAGGCAAAGACATACTACTTCGACATTACAGAGAATACAGACGAGGCAAGAGCCGAGGCTGTTGGTAATGTGCTTAGCGGTACTGTTGCAAAGACCAAGATAACAGAGGATGCTTACATACTTGCAAACAGAGAGGGCAAGATTGGTTTGTACCCGGTTGCTAAAAACTCTTACCTTGATAATAGTACCAACGGAACCACTGTCCGATTCACCAACAACAGCCACAAGGCATACTTGCCGGTAACTAATGATTGGTTTGGAGAGAAGTTGAAGATGGGTACCGGTTTCCGCTTTGTGTACGACGACGAGGAAACAACCAGAATTGACGAGTTCGAGACAGAGCTTGAGGATACAATCTATGACCTACAGGGTCGCAAGCTCAGCGAGATTACCGAGCCGGGCATCTACATTGTAGGCGGCAAGAAAGTGTGGATAAAGTAAAAAGATAGAGATACTTCACTGCGTTCAGCATGACAATTACGCGATATTTGTCACCCTGACCATTCAATAATGAAAATAACAAAAGATGCTCACGATGAGCGTAGCGAACTAACGCAAGCGAAGGGTCTCAAAAACCAAAAAGAAAAAATATCACTACTATGAAACGATATATTAAACCGGCAATCGAATTTATTGAAGTGGAGACTGCGCCAATACTGAAAGCGTCCATCTACATGGGAGGTAACGAAGAGGCTATAGACAATGCCGAGGAAGCACAGTTGGGCAATGAGCACCGCGGTGACTGGGATAACATTTGGGGCAATATGTAATATTGCCGCCCTACTCTAATATTGACGTTGCAGGCCTTCAAAGGCTTGCAACGTTGTTTTTTGCCCCTTAGATAAGAATATATATCTTTTAATCTCCCTCCCGGCTAAAGCCGTACTCCCTCTTGCAAACCTTAGATTTGCGCAAGAGAAAAAAGATAAAGTAGAATAATTATATTTGCCTATGATGTTTAACTGATGTAAAGGAAGGCGGAGAGTGAACCAGCCTCTTGTATGGAACGAGCTCCATCCCTCTATTTGGTCTCCCCGC
>JAZRGF010000123.1:0-5721 GCA_045644005.1 Bacteroidaceae bacterium
CACAGCGAGCAGCCGAGCAATGCTTGGAAACAGGTGGCATGATGTTTGAGCGCAGCGAGTTCTTGCCACCCCAAGCATTGCGACAAGCAGCGAGCGGCGAGGTGTGCACCGACTGAAAGATGTTGCAAAGCAACTCTTGAACAAAGGAAGCACCGAATGCCGTACACGACTGCCCCGTTTTTGGTACTTTTTTAAAAAAGTACAGAAAGAACGACTTGAAGAAAATACAAGTGAACAATTAAGGTTGAGGACTGCTGTAGAATTTGACGGCGAGCGAAAGCGAGTTTTTGCCCCCTATAGTTTGCAGGTGAGCCATCAATGCTGGTTGCCATAGTTTGTCAGTCAAGGAACTTTACCTTTGATGTTATGAATTTCTCAAAAGGATAGGTCGCGTAGCTCAACAGTGTCGATGCCGTGAAAATGAATGCTATGAGTATGCAGGCAAGAAGAACACCTCTTCCAATGTGTGGTGAGAGACCGTAGCTTATACCTCCGGCTGCAAAAAAGATGATGTTTTGCCACAGGTATATGGTGTAACCACGGCTGTTCCAGGTGGTGAGTACTCCCTTGTAAGGAATTTTTATGTAGCTGAATATGAGTGACAGGAAACATAATGCTGCTGTTGTGTAGCACAGGAACATTATGTCGGCCGGGAATTTGTGATCCTGCATCGGAGTGAACCGGATGTCTGTCAGGTAATGCAGTGCAAGAGTGCCGGCTGTGGCAGCCAGCAATATGACAAGTATCTGCTTTTTGTTTAATTTCCTGTAATAGCAATAGCCTGCAAGCATGAATATGTTGTAGCAGAAGATGTGCCTCAGCAGTTCGTCCTTTGACAGGTGTTGTATCAGGATGAATGCAATGATGTTTGCTATAATGTATGGCGTATGCTTCACTTTTGCTAGTGCTTTCTTGTGCAGTACGAACAGGCATGAGAGTATCATGTATGGCATTACAAACCACAAGTGCCATGAGTATGGTGATTGTGGTATTTCATTGCCGAGCAATATGTCCGTAATATCTTTTAGTGTGTAGGATGTTATGTCATAGCCCTGCTTTTGGGTGAACAGTGTCATTGTTGCTACAAACAGCACCATGATGGTTGCATAGGTATAATAGAGTAGCAGAACTCTTTTTGCTCTGTTCTTCAGCGTCTCTATAAATGTCTTGTTGCTTGTCTTCAGGGACAATGATGCGCCCGAAATGAAGAATATTACGGGCATTTCAATGAGTATAAGTGATTTCAAGGGCTCATTGCCTAATCCCAACCAGTAGACCAAGTGTATTATGCATACAATGTACATCATTGATAATGACCTGTATACATCCAGTTGTGTGTCACGCATCGTGTTTCTGTTTTGTTGAAATTTGTTCCGGGACCAAAACTGTTATTGCTGTCCCTGAGTGCAAAGATAATCAAAATTATTCATCACTCGTACAACCTGTACGTAGTGCGCAATACCTGGAACTCTGTGCGGCGGTTCAGCTGGTGGCAGATTTCCTGTTCATCCTTGTCAAGGGTTTTGATGAACTGCTCGGTGAGCACGTCACCCTCCTTCAGGAATGTATATTGCTCTGCCATCTTCTTGGTTACGCTCTTTGGAGTGCCCTCGCCATAACCTACAGCTGTGAGTCGCTCCTGCTCTATGCCCTTTTCAATAAGATACTTCAATACCGACTCAGCGCGAGCTTGCGAAAGTCTCTTGTTGTAACTGTCGCCACCTCGGTTGTCACAGTGTGCCGCAAGCTCAATTGTGACGTTTGAGTTCAATTCAAGCAGTTTCACGAGTTCGTCGAGTGCTGCTGTAGATGAGGCTGTGAGCGTTGCCTTGTCATATTCGTAGAAGATGTTGTCGATGAGCACGGGGCGTGCGGTTGATGCCAGTACAAAATCGAGCTGGTAACTGTGTTCGCCCTCGTCGAGAGTGGTTTTCAGTTCCTGCATCGCGTTCAGGTAACCTTTGCAGGTTCCAAGCAGTACATATTCTACTCCGGGCGTTACACGGATGCTGTACGAACCGTCCTTCATCACTCCGAAGCTTGTATTGGTGCCATCGTTGCCAATCATGTAGATTACTCCGTCGGGCAGTTCATAGCCATCCTTCTCATATATCCATCCGCGCAGTGTGTGTACCGTTTCGGGCAACATGAATGAGTATATGTGATCCCATCCGCGTGCGTCGCCCCTGTTGGAGCTGAAATATCCACGGTAAAGCCCCGGTGCGAATGTCATTCCAAAATCATCGCCGTTGGAGTTTACCGGTGCACCAATGTTCTTTATCTCCCATATGGTGTCGTTCAGCAATGTCGCGCTGTAGATGTCGAGTCCGCCCATGCCGGGGTAGCCGTTTGAAGAGAAGAAAAGCTCGCCTTGCGGGCCGAATGTTGGGAACTGCTCATCGCCCTCGGTGTTGATGTCGGTACCCAGATTTTCTAGTACGCCTTCCATTGCACGGCTCTGTCCTATGTATAGTCTCCAGATGTCCAGTCCTCCACTGCCGCCAGGCATGTTCGATGTGAAATAGAGCCATTCACCACAGGGCGAAACTGCCGGGTGGGCGTATGCCGACAATGTGTCGCGTGCAATGACAACCTGTTCGGGCTTTGTCCATGCGGCATCGCTGCGGTTGCTTTTGAATATGCTTGCAAAGCGTGGGTATTGCTCGTCAATGGCGCAGCGTGTGAAATACATGGTCTTGCCATCGGGGGTGAAGGCGCATGCACCGTCCTCAAACTCACCGTTTATGTCGCTCTCAATCTTTTCGGTCTTTTGCCATTTGCCCTTCTCGTCGCGCTTGGTAAGGAAAATGTCGGCGCTCTTTTGTCCCGTTATGCTGCTCAGCGCATCGCCTGTAGCCTCCTTGCGTGTGCTGGTGGTCACAATCATCGTTGTGTCCTCTCCGACGTATGCAGGGCAGTAGTCGCTGCGCTGTCCGTTCAGCTCCTTAGCTCTCTTTACAATGTATCGGGTGGGGTTCTTCTTCCATTCGGCCGACTGCTTTGCCGACTCAAGGCCAACCTGTGCCATGCGGTCACCTGGTGCTATCTCAAGGTATGCCTCATAGTTCTTCTGCGCGGCCTTGTAGTCGCCCTTGATAAGTTGCGCATCGGCAAGGTAGCGCAGGGCGGTGGAGTCGGGGTAACCATAGCGCACAGCGTTCTGGTATGCACCAACAGCCATCACGGCGTTGTAGCTCTTGCGGTAGCACTCGGCCATCTTCCATGCCACCTCGGCGCGGTGCGCACGCTCCTTGGGTGCAATCTTGCGATAACCCTTCTTGTACTCCTTGGCAGCCTCGTAATACTCAAGTACGGCTGCATACTGGTCACCTTTCTTGATGGCCTTTTCGCTGCCGCAGGCTGCAACCAGCAGCACACACACGGCAAGTATCACTATGTTGATTATTCCCTTTCGCACAAAAACTTATTGTCGCTATTATATAATAACTGAAAAAATGGCCTTTTATTTTATAAGGGCAAATAATTATTGTCGAAAAAAGGAACTTATGGCAGCAGTGGGGTAAAATCACTGACAGAAACCTCTCAATACAAGAAACCGAATGCCCATAGAATTTGTCGTTTATAAACAGCACAAAAAATGATAAAACTGTCGGTTGTAAACAACTGTTTTGGGGAATTTGTCGGTTGAATGTTGAATAAGACGTAAAACAACCGGAAATAATAGACAAACATGTGGACACTGAATTTACCTAAATAAACAATGGACATGCTCATTGCTGCGCATGTCCATTGTCATTGTCTAAACTATTTACGATTTTACTTCACAATTACCTTCTTGCCGTTGACGATATATATGCCGGGCTCGGTTATTGCATTGAGTCTGCGGCCCTGCAAATCGTAAATGGCTTTCACCTTTCCGTTTTGACTTGCGTCGACCGTTGGTTCACTTTTCATCTCATCAACTCCCGAGTTGATGCGTGATTTCGTATATATGTTCACCTCCATCTGTCCGCTCTTGTAGCAAGAGAAACGTAGTGAGTTTGTGTAGTATTGCTGTATGTTGCATGAACTGTCGCCATTTCCGCTCTTAACCTCGCCGGTGAGGTGAAAAACATAGTTTATGGAGTCGCCCCATACATAGTCGGCAAGCTGTGGGTAGTCGATATATGGGTTGCGGTTGCCTTGCACGGCATAGACTGCATTGTTGCGGTTTACCTCCTTTTCGCTCACGGGGTCCTGCTTGTGCCATTTGAGCAGCAGTTCCACAGCCCATGGCTTGAGGGTGGGGTAGGTGCTCTTCTCATAGTTCATCCATGTATATTCCCATGTCAGGTCCTGGTAGCAGGTGAACATGTACATGAATACACGTGCGAAATCACCTTTGTACTCATCGCAGGGCTCATATGCGTTCATGCTGCAGCCGTCAATGTTTGCCTTCCCAACATAAGCCACGCCGTTATCCCAAGATACGCTTGTAAGCTCGCCGAGAGGGTAGTTGCTCTTGCGGATGTTGGCGTATTGGTCCGATGGGTTCAGATGGTGGATGTCGCAGTAGGCATTGTTCTTTGTTCCACCCCACCAGCTCTTTGCAACGCTGTGCTCAATGTTCATTCCGTCTACAGTAGTGCCTTTGCTTTCAAAGTAACGTTTCTCGTTTGAATACATGTCGAGCACACGGCGCTGTCCATTCTCAACAACTGCATCGGTTGTGTAGAATGCACCCCAGGTCCTGCCTTCGCCGCTTCCGTAGCTGATTTTTTTATGGTTCTTGATTAGCTCATATAAGGCTGTCTTTAGTGCAGCACCACCCTGTACGCCGTCAACTTGTGTGTAATACTCCTTTTGTGCAGTGGCACAAACCACTGTAAGGAGCAAGAGTATTGATGATACAATGCGTCTCATTTCGTTTTTTTGTGCTGTGCTGTCATTTAATGATTTGCAAAGGTACTTATTATTTGAATAATATGTCCACCATGTGATTTTTTGTTTATAAAGGCCCTTGAAAAATAAATAAACATCCAATTTGCTTTGTGCCAAAATAGGCTGCACTGGCTTGAAAACTTACAAGTAAACTTGTGTTTTGCTCGTTGGCACTATTTTTTTTGCTCTATAAAAAACTTGGCGATATAATTTTAAATGGTTTCTTGGATAAATAGAAATTAATTGTGTAAGTTTGCTATTGGTTTGTCTATTATTGGCAACGCAAGAACGGATATCATTACAAAACTCAATACTATGAACAAGGAAAAGGAGAAGCTTTTTAGCGATTTCTCGCCTGTATCGTCCGAGGATTGGAAAAATAAAATCGTGGAGGATCTTAAAGGTGTTCCCTATGACAAAAAAATGATTTGGCGAACACCCGAGGGCTTTAATGTAAACCCCTTCTATCGTAAAGAGGATTTACCTGCGGGGTGCGAAAATGCACAGCCCGGTGTATTCCCGTTTACAAGGGGTAACAGAGCTTGTAACAGTTGGCTGGTGCGTCAGGATATAAAAGTGGCAGATGCCGCCGAGGCTAATGAAAAAGCAAAGAAACTCATTGCCAATGGTGTCGACTCTATTGCTTTTGGAATAAAAGGCAAGTTGGTGACTCCCGAGTTTATACCGGCTCTGCTCGACGGCATCGACGCCGGGCAGGTAGAGCTGAACTTTAACGTTTGTGTGGGTAAGGTTGTGGAGTTTACACAGTTGCTTGCCGAGTATTACAAGCAGCGTGGCTTTGACCTTGAAAAGATAAGAGGCAGCATTGGTTACGACCCA
>JAZRGF010000124.1:0-1793 GCA_045644005.1 Bacteroidaceae bacterium
GGTACACCAAGACATTTTGCATAAGCACTTGCACGCTTTGAACCACCAACGTCAGGAGTTGCGATTACAAGATCGTCAAGCTTTAGTGAGTTGATATATGGGATGAATACCATTGAAGCATACAAATGGTCAACAGGAATATCGAAGAAACCCTGAATCTGGTCTGCGTGCAGGTCCATAGTAATTACACGGCTCACACCGGCAACGCTCAATAGGTTTGCAACAAGCTTTGCACCGATAGAAACACGTGGTTTGTCCTTGCGGTCCTGACGTGCCCAACCAAAGTAAGGCATAACAGCTACAATACTCTTTGCAGAAGCACGCTTTGCTGCATCAACCATAAGCAAAAGCTCCATGAGGTTGTCCGAGTTAGGGAATGTTGACTGCACAAGGAAAACATCCTTTCCGCGGATTGACTCTTCGAAAGATACCGCAAACTCGCCATCAGCGAAATAAGTGGTGTTCATCTGTCCGAGTTCACAACCCAATTCCTTGCACACTTCTTCTGCGAGATAGCGTGACTTTGTTCCCGCAAATACCATATAAGGAGTCTTGTCCATAATAAATTAGTTATTAGTTATGTTATTATTCTGTTTTGTCGTTTTATAGTTTGTCAACCGCTTTCTTTATTCTCTTGAAACGGTTGATAAGGTCGGTATAGTCTGTCGAGCGGCATGAATCGAAGTTATCCCATATCAATTCCTCAAGAATGACACCGCCGAAGCCATATTTTGTAAGCCTCTTGAGGTTATCCTCGTCAATATTGCCGAATGCCCAGGTGTTCCTGTTTATCATCTTCTTGCCAATCTCGTTGAGCTCGGTGCTCTGGTAGTAGGTACGGCCAAGAGGTCCATAACATACTATGTCATAGACCTTTCGCAAATCCTTCAGGTGAGTCAGGTTATTGGCATATCCTACAAATTTGCCCTTTTCATTGCCAAGCGGTGTCGAGCCCATTGGAAAGAGGGTGCCGGCAAGACGATACTCTTGCATGAGCCTGTTGTTGCAGGAATATATTCTTTTGTGATATTTTTTAGGGATAAGATTCAACAGTCTCTCCATGAACTGAGGATGGGCATATTCCTTATACAGGAACAGATAGTCAAGACCCTCTTCAAAAAGACGGGTGATGATCTTGTCCTCCTCAACGAAGAATGTCGGTTTTGTGGCGATTGCCAGTTTCATATTGTTCTGTTTTAGTATTTGTCCTACTTGAGTGCAAAATTAATAAAAATTAAAATAACGGTAGCATTAAAAACTTACAATTATTGAATATTATCACTTAATTTTTGTCATTCTCCCGCAAAACCATGTGAAACGCTCTTTTTGTCCTGTCGGGGTCTTGAATTGAGAACAAACCGCACGCAAGCGATGTTCTCATTCCATAACCGATTAAATGATTTATTTATGGCACGAGAAAGTATTCTTATTTTAAAACAACGGATTGATTTGCCCGCATTGCTGGCGCAGCTGAATGCGGCTTTGAGCGAGGAGTGGCTTGCATTCTACCAGTACTGGATTGGTGCGCAGGTGGTGGAGGGAGCAATGCGCTCCGATGTGCAGCGCGAGTTCGAGCAGCATGCCATGGAAGAGTTCTCGCATGCAAAGATGATTGCCGACCGCATAATACAACTCGAGGGCGCGCCTGTGCTCGACCCTTCGCAGTGGAACATGCTTGCACGTTGCAAATATGCAGCACCGCTCAACTGCGACGTGCTCAGTGTACTAAAGCAGAACATTGCCGGCGAGCGTTGTGCAATAATACGTTATGAGGAGATTGCCACTTTCTGCAA
>JAZRGF010000125.1:0-15534 GCA_045644005.1 Bacteroidaceae bacterium
CCAAGACTGAAATTGTACCTACTTTAGAGGTTCCTCCATTACTGAAGGGAGGTACCCAAATAAACCTAAGTAGCTGCTCACTCCTAACCAGACGTACCGATTAGGACTCCGGCTTTCGGGAGAAGAATTGTTTCCACCCTGTGGCTTGCCTGCCAATGCTGTCTGTAAGTTCAAGAAACTTAGCAAACTTGTTTTTATCAATTTGTTTCTCATCTCGACATATCATCAACATCAATCGTAGAGAACTATATTTAATCAAAAACTCAGTTAGGACACTCGCGGCTTTTGCTTTATCCTCCCTACAGCGATTGGTCCGTTGCAATAGCTCACAACAGTCAATAGCCGTAAGAACCATATGTTCAGCAAAACTGTACCGATAGAACTTGTCAAATTGTTTCCTTGCGTTTAAAATGAGTCGGAGCAAGGCATACATATCATTGTATATTTTAGATTCTTCAGTGAGTGCCATAATTGTCTATATGTGTCGGCAAAGGTAAAAAATAAAAATAAAAAAATCCCCCTTACGGGGGATAATATATCTCTTAAAGAGATAAAGAGGTAAATTGTTAAAAAGGTAAAAGGTTTATTTTGCGAGGGCAACAGCACGCACGCGAGTACTATGATTACGATAGTAGTAGTTGCTATTACCGTAATTCATACCAACG
Source organism: Bacteroidaceae bacterium (assembly GCA_045644005.1). Classification (GTDB taxonomy): domain Bacteria; phylum Bacteroidota; class Bacteroidia; order Bacteroidales; family Bacteroidaceae; genus HGM04593. Next base: position 666 of record JAZRGF010000125.1, read on the forward strand.
AACCAAGACTGAGTTGTATTGACTTCAGTGCTGCTCCAGTACCATTCATTAAGCGCATTACCTGTGAAATACTTGCTTACGAAAGCATTTATTTCCGTCTTGTACTCCGCCATCAAACGAAGTTCGGTAATGCCTGGTAGATACCACTGCAAAGGGTCGTTCGCATTGGCCTTATAGTTCCAAGCAGCTTCAGCTGCAGGAGCACCTGTGATACCCTGAGAATCTGTCTTGCCGGCAGTCTGCTCAATTACAGCCAAAGTATCCTCATAGCCGGTCGTTACCTCCCACAAACCAACATTTCCAGCTGCATAATTCTTTACACCTTTCAAGTCTATTCCATACGCGCCGAACTTGAAGGTATTTCCACCGGTACTGTTTACGCAGTCCTTCTCTGCGATTATGAACTCCCTCTTCCTTGCACGGATACATACTCCCAGTTTATTATACTGAGATTTTGCATTGGCAGAAAGTATTGTCCATTCTTCGCCTGCGAAATAATGAATACTACTGTCTGACAGTTTCACGCAAGCAATACGAAGGTCTCTTAACCCTCCAGCCCACTTGATGTATTCTGCAATCTCCGACAGAGGTGTGTCAAAAGTCACCTCTGTAAATCCTATCTCGTTCAATGCTTGCACCTGTGCCTCCTTGTTAATGCGAAGGAGTAATGCTTCTTTATTTGCACTCATATAATAAAATTTTGTTGATTAGACTTCTTCGCAAACGGCTCGAACTCGTTGCAATGTTTCCTTGTACTGCACATAGATACTTCCATAATGATTGGAAAAGGTGAATGCATAGCCGGCATCATATTCTGTACTACTCCAATACTCAAGTGTGCCTGTTGTAGCCATGCGACATTCGGCATTCCAGAAATACTCGAGTGCATCCTGCACCTGCTCCTTGCATTTATAGATTGTGATGAGCACACCCAATCCAGGCAAATGCCAGTCGCTTGTATCCTCGATGCCGTCAAACTCCTGCGTGTAGGCTTTGTAGGCCTTGGCAGTTTCGGCAGCTGGGGCACCTACAACACCTTGAGAACCGGTTATACCAGAAAGTTCTTCAATTATAAAACCGCTATTCTCGGCTCCTGCAAAATCGTTATATGCAGTACCACAACTGCGATTGTTAAGTTCGGAAACATTCACCCTGTTACCCCAAGGCATTGTAACTCCACCTTCAGGAGTGTAACAGTCGTTGGCAGCCAGAATGAATGAATGGCCATAGGCCCTGACACGGATGCCACGTTTGATAAACTTTGCCTTGTTGACATTTGTCAAACTATCCCATTCCTCACGTGTGAAGTAATGGTATGTCTTGTCATCGTATCTCTGCACAGCGAGGCATATATCAAGCAGGCCACCGGCCCACTTGATATATTTACCGAACTCCGATGCCCGGCTGTTCTCTGTGACGTGCTTCAGGCCGACAGCGTTAAACGCTGCCGCCTGTTCTCTCTTGTTCTTGCGTAACAAGGTTACGCTCTGTTCCTTTGTACTCATAATTAGTAAATTGTATTATTGATATCCTGGTTATCCTCTGCATAACCGGCAAGATACTCGTCGTAGGTCTCACCGTTGTAATACACGAGGTGCTCTGCTATATTCTCAAGGGTTACAGTCTCAACCTCCTCAACACCGCCGTAGGCCTCGTTATTGACCTGGTCGATGAGATTAATGAAGGCTTCAATCACAACGAATATGGTTATCTCTGAGATGCCCTGCTCGATGGCCTCTATCTCATAAGCCTCGCGGATCACTGTGAGCTGATATGTGCCGCTGATTACAGGCTTTGCAACCTTGTTGCCATCGGCATCCTGGCCTGCGACCTTCTGCTCGATGATGGCGAGGAGTTCTGCACCGTCACCCTTCAGCACCTGGCCTACAATACGCACCATGGAGATCAGTGGAGTTTCTTCCTGGTTCTCGAGGATGGTCTTCATCATCACCACAGCATTGAGTTTCGGCGAGTTCTCGAGACGGAGACGCTGCACAGCCTTTAGTGATGATATCTGCAATCCCGTTGCAGAGTTCAGTGCGGTAAACGTAAGCTCTGGCAAGCCCAAGAAACGAAGCTCAACCATCGTATCGGGCAAAGCAATATCGTTGATTGGCGAAGTCTCCGCCAATGTAATACTCTCGAGTGCACTGCCCTTGGCGTTTATATGCTCGATGCGTGGACACTTCGATGCGTCAAGACTTTTGGCACCAGTATTCCTGATGTCGAGTGTCTTGAGGAATGGAAGATCGCCGAGCATATATGAAGTGAGTTTTGCATATCCCATTGGGCGCTCGATGTGGCTGTCACCACCTGTGATGATAGTCTCAACGAGGCTCATTACCGAGAAGTCAAAGTTCTCACTCAAAGTCAAGGCAGAGAGGTCTATGCGGCTCATTCTATCAGCTTGGTAGATGTAGAGCAATGCGCCCTCATCTTTAGCGAAGTTGGTAAATGTGTAGCTTTGACCGCCCTCGAGATAACAGCTCTCGGAGAGGTTGCCCGAAGCATCGTTACCGACACCAAAGTAACCTGTTGCAGCTGCTGTGATGGTTATTGTCGCGTCAGCACCGCAAGCGATACGACCTGACAAGACTCCGCTGAAGAAGTCTCCCGTCTGGTAGTATCCGTCACGGATGCGCCAACGAGTGCGTATGAATGCCGGGAGCGATGTCAAGCCGAGGCCCTGCAGTGCGTAGAAGTATATCGCATCCGATGTGGCGGTGTATTGGATATACTTGCGGTAGCCATCGTAAGAGCTTACCACCTTCGGCCACACAAGCTGTCGCTTGGTGCAGTAGAAGTAGATTGCTCCATCAGGAGAGAACGGTTTCATCATCTGACCGTCCACCTCGGTCTGGCAAGAGCGCATAGCAGCTATGACAGTGCGGAGGTCGATTGCTGTACCATCGGCCAACTGAACCTCTTGCTGTTCGCGACAGCACACCCACAAGATACTGTTCCAGCCTGCGAATGGGTTGGTATATGTATCTGTTGAAGGCTTGCCAGGATCTACCTCGGGGTCTGTATCGCAACCACCGTCGTTGTCCTTGTCATTGACACCGTCGGCATCGTAAATCTTGTTGAGATACATTATAAGCGCATTCGCGGAGTAGATACCATTGATAACGCTTGCACCGTCCTCAAGGAACCACATAGGCTGCATATTCTTGGCCTGCTGGTCCTTGCCACAACCGTAATCGGTAAAGCCGTAATAGCTCATCACTGACTTCGGATTCGCGTGCAGATGGAGCTTGGTGCGCCAATTTGTTGCCCACTGGGCGTTGATGCTCTTGTCACAAGTGCCGGCAAAGGCGAGCATATCATAGAGCTGGTATGGAACTTTCTTGCCGAGTGCGTAATCAATGGCCAGTTGGTCATTGTCCACCATACACTCGAAGTAGTATGTCCAGGCAGGGAAAGTATCTCCTGATACCTCACCCTTGTCGATGAGTTTCTGCACCCAGCTTGATTTCATCGTAGATGGTGCCATCATCTCAGCGACAGAGGTAACACCTCGCCACCAGCACATACCCTGGTAGACGAGAAGCTCGAAGCCCTCAACAGGGTTGAGAACATCACCCTCGACAACCCATTTGCCGTTCTTCTGGTACATTGAGCCTGTGGTATTCTTCCACTGGCCATCAACGTAACGCATAAAGCGGTAGTTTCTGCCACAGTAGAGTGACAAGAGATAAGGCATTGATGTGTCGAGTCCCTCAGTTGCCTTGAAACGTGCCTCGATGTTATCAAGTGTCTCGCCATCGTTGCCAATAAACTCGATGAATGACTCATCCTGATAGTTCAAACAGCCGAGGTTGTAACCAGGAGTATTCATGAAGCCGAGCGCAGTTTGTTCACCCTTATCCTCTTTCCAGTTACCTCGTGCCTCGAAATAGACATTCTGCAAGGTGTCAGAGGTTGAACGATACACCGCAACAGGGTGATTGGCTGTTGAGTGGTTCATCTGCAAGCCCTCAATATGGATATCATCAAGGTCATATGTACCATCGAAGAAGCGTTGCGCAGGGGTGAGGTAGTCGCCACCGAGAGAACGATATGTGTAGTTCATCATATCGCAAGTACCGCAGTCATTCACGCCACTTGAATCAGAGAAGTCAATCTTGACGGTGATGATATTGACTGGTATTGTGTTCTCGCCGACACGAACCTTCTTCTTCGCAAAGAGTGCGTATGTAAGTATTGCGTCTGCATTGGTGTAGTCCGGGAACAGAGGCTCAACACTCTTGGCCTTGTCGAGATAGTAACGTGGGTTCTTCTTCGGTCTCTTGGCCGATGTCGTTCCTTGGCGACGCTTGCGAACTCCACGAGCTACGAATGAACGCCATGGGCGCAATGGGTCGTAATAGTAGAGGTCAATAGTAAAGTTGTCGCTGGTAGATGTACCACCGTCAAACTCATTAAAGCTCTCTTCAGAAGCGACCTCTACGACATAGGCAATGCCGCGTGCGTAGAGCAAGGTCGCCGAAGGTCTCAACATCGTTGTGCCTTCAGCAGTCTGCGATACAAGCACATTCTCAAAGTCGAACTCCTTCACCATCAGTTCGGTGTCAGTAAGGCGAACAAGGTAGTTCTTGTGAGCTTGCGCCCACTCGAAATATGTATTCCAAGCACAAAGGTTGTACAGATAGAGGTCGCCCTTTGTACCGTTGAACTTGATATTGTTCTCCTGGAACAGATTACCGGCACCGCCGACATAACCAATGTTGCCCACGCGTTCACCATCAATGTAAAGAACTATCATAGAGTACTTGATACCTCCACGCTCTTGATAGATGTTTGTAGGCTCAACAACGATTGAAACTGTATGTTCCTTGCCTTGCTCGTAAGAACGCTCCTCTCGAGAGCGGACACCGTTCTTGCAGTATATGCCGACTTTCGAGCCGGTTACATAGAAACCAGCTCCGGCACTCTCATCATAACACTCGATGAGCTTTGCACTCTTATCCTTTACATTCTTTGATGCAAAGGAGAACTGAATCGCGCCACCTGTTGCCTCAAGCATTGAGGAGCCGAACATATAATGGTTGAGTGTAGCCGTTACGTTCTCAGCAATACGGAGACAGTTCTTGCCGAGAAAAGTACCGAAACCGTTAGATGTGTAGTTGGCCCCGGACAATTTCAGTTCATAGCCATTCGACTTGATACTATGGTCGGCTTCATCATTGGAGCGACCAGAAAAATCAAAGTCATAAATGGTACCAGCTGTAAGTTCCGCGTCGATAGCGGAGCCATCAATGCGGACTGTAATCTCATCGCTCGCTACACCATTAACAACAGCCTTGTAGGTTATCTGCTGTCCGTCAGCAAAACCCTTTATCTGTTGTGAAATAGTGTAAGTGCGGCTGTTGAGAGCAAGCAGCTGGGTGAACTGGTTGCCGTTGGCCAACACTGCAACGTGTGACTGCACTTTGCCTGGCGCATATACTGCGACATCGAGGCTCAATGTGTCGTAAAGCCTGATGGTGCCATTATTAGCATCATCATAGCGGATAGAGACAATAGGTGTAGTATTGTCCTCATCAACGACCATTATGGCTGAGTAGATGGTATTACCCTTGGTACCTGAAGCGATATCAGTACCCTGCACGCGAATCGGGTAACTGCCGTGAGTGAGTCCAAGTTCAGTCGGGCGGATGGTGACAGAGTGTGTAAAGCTATCGTTCACGACAGCAGTTGCAAGCGGTTGCCATTCGCCTCCGAGCTTGATATCAATCTGGGCTGATATACCTTTATCGCTCTGATTGTTGGCGAACTTGTACAAAGGTACAGACACACTCGTTGTTGTCGGTGTTATGGGATTGTCGGCAGAATACTGCAGAACCTGCACAGAGGTACAAGTGACATCGACAGCCGTAACTGTGATGTTCTTGCTACCTGTTGCACCTGTATCATCATAGGCTACAAGTCGGTATTTCTTCGAGCCTGCAGCGGTGAAGAACTGCGTGAAATCGATAGGAAAACTATAGTCATTCAGATCTGCAGAGCTCTGCTGATTGACGGTCTGCGAGAACACAGTGATGTTTGTGTCGCGGTCCACAATCTCAATGCGCTCGATGCTGTTTTCCGTCTCGACTCCAGTTGCAGATGATACCGAACGGATGGCCGCAGATGTGGCAATATTCGCGCCGTATGCGCCATAGAGAGGAGAGTTCTTGAACGCGATGGCCACGATGGTTGCGCTACCTCCACCAGTGCCTGTGCCGACGGGGAACTGCACCTCATCGCCGACGGTATCGCCGTCAGCATTCTGCATTGATATCTTGACAACACCCTCTGTCTCGGTATCAACAACAAGGTTTGCAGGGAGGTGATGATGTGCACCCTCAGCTGAGAAGGCTTTGCCTGTGCCCACCTCGGGAGTGTCCGAAAGTTCAATTTTTGAGCCACCGCCACCGAACTCACTCCAAAGAGCCGGCTCACTGAAATCGGCAATCGATCCTTGGAACTGCCTTGTCTCCATCTTGTTCTCGGCCACCTTGTAGCTGATAACAAGACCAGGCTTGGCATATGTAAGGCCTTTCTCTTTCTGGTATGCCAAAAGAGCCGTCAAAGCACTTTCAAGAGTGTAGAAATTGCCGAATGTAGGAGCACCTACAATATTATCAATGATAATGAATGGCTCAGATCCTGCGGCCAACGAACCGAAGTCCTTCCAGTTCTCGGGATTTATCCACTGCTCCTCTGTAAGAGACTTGCCCACGAACTGATATGTTTTCCACGTTCCTGCAGCTATCTCGAAGGAGAGAATCAAGCCCAATGCGGCTTTTTTCTTTGTCCAGGCAAGATGTACTGCAGATGCACCGACATTCTCCGTGTCGCAAAGCGAATAGTATCCGCTGATGGGCATTTCAGTCGTTACATTGTATATGTTACCGACTGATGAACCGCCGAAATCCTTCCAGTTGTCCAAATTCTGGAATGACTGAATGGTGTTCACACCGATGAACTGCTTCGATACCCAACCATCCTCCGAGAGATACACAACCACCATACCAGCTGTAAGACGGCCGGCATTTATAAGAGCAGAAACTGCGGTCGCAAGGTCATATATCGTTGTCGGAGCATTCTTCCACACATTGATATTACACACAGTAAGGTTCTGCCATTGAGAGCTTATCTGTAACGAATCGACGTGCTGCTCGAGTGCGACACCACGACTGCCAGGAAAAGCAGTATTTGCAGTTTCTCCAAGTGCGAGGTCAGAGCCGATGGCTGCCAGGCGCGTACCACTCCAACGATAGCACTTACCATCACCCACACAAAGGAACACCTTTCCTGCAGATGGGATATAGTTACTCTGGAAAAGATTGTCACCCGGCCAGTTGCTGTAATACAGCTCGTCCTCGGGATTGTAGACAATGAATCTGTTCAGTGTTGTGCTGAAGTAAATAGGAGTTGCAATTTCCGTGCCGAGTGCAGGCATATCTCGGTTCTCGACAATGACATCAGCGATGACAGCTTCAAACTCCACGACATCATCAACGAATGCAGGGAGGTTGGCAGCCGGAACCTTGCCAAGTGCGTCGAGAGGAGCGATGCCGGAAGGTTTGCCGACTTGGCCGTAGATATTGGCAACCTCTTGAGCGAGGCCATCGATGTTTGCCATGTTCTGCAGTACCTTTGTCTCAACAGAAGTCAATCCGTTCTGCAATGTAGTGACAGTAGTGCTGATTGAGGCAATCGAACTGTTTGCCGATGTCGCGCCGTTCAGTGCTGTATTGGCCGTGTTCACGGCAGAATTGAGTGCTGTTCTCAACTCTGCCAAGAGAGCTGGAGTAAGCAATCCCGCGTTAGCTGTCGATGCTGCAGGAATTGTGATGTTCAGCGGAACTTCACTGCCGTCATCAAGCCTCTTCTTCATCGAAATGATGAAAGTGCTCTCTGAAGCCTGATGGCTCAATGTAGCGCCGTCAATCATCGCCTCCGGCATCGTGTCTATCAGTGCCTGAAGGATAGACACGAACAAACCACCGATTCGCGAAGCAGAGTTCTCATACTCTTCTGTTGCATCTCGCACAGTAGCTGCAAGAGGAAGTAGGTTTGTTAATTTACTCATAAGTGATTATATTTTGAAAAACGTATTTCAAAAGTAACCACCACAAAAAGGAGGTAAAAAGACACTATTTCCGCAGTTCCTCGACAATAGTATTCAACGCTTCATGAGCATAGATGTCAGTCATTGCCCTACGGAAAACAGCCAATGAGGTATAAAGTTTGTGCGAATACCAGTTCCTGCGTTTGCGAGGCTTACCACTTGTCTTGTAACCTCCCCAGGCAGGGCCTACCTTCCTCGGTCTGTCCAACCTGTTCTCTCTTCGGTATTCAGGATCCAGGAACTCGAGGTCACCACCATTGCCCCGAGTATAGCCACGTCCGGTACCGAAAGCCTGGTATATACCATAGCCGGCCCATTTGATAAGAGTGCTGTCTGCAGTTGAAGTTCCAGAGAAGCTGCTCATCAAAGAACCGGTACGGACAATGTTATGCTTGGCAATCTTCTCTTGCCAAATATCAATCATCATATCCGTCCAGGCTTTGATATATTCTTTTTGATTCTTTACTTCATCTGCCATTGTTCTGCTTTGTAACAAAGATTCTCGGGTTCGGAGCACTCGAGCATGAAGCAGAGTCCGGTGCAACCGCTGAACATATATTTATTGAACTCCCGATAGAATATGCTGTCGGTCTTGAGATAAATTAAATCACCACATTCTGCTTTGTCTTTGATAAGGCGAGAGACAATTTGGGTGTAAAGTTCGCGACAGATGGCAAGCTGCTTCTCACGGTCCTCCATATCGTTTATCCTATAACGGCGAAGCAACGAAACTGTGAAAACACGCTTGCGGAAATATCCGCCACCACTACCACGAAAGTTTTGCCCCTCGGTGGTATCATCGAACACGAAGAAGTTAGCCACTTTGCGAGACTCGTTTATAACACCCTCCAGGTTCTCAATGCCCGGGCAAGTAACGAACTGGAATTCTTCGGCTACAGCCAATTTATTCTCATTGCATAAACGCTCAAAATACTCTTGAGCTTTGAAGAAAACTGTTCCCATTATCTTTTCATTGATTGCTTAAAGTCTTCGGCCTCGCGTGCCTTGGCGTCGAGTTCAGTCAAGGCTCTCCATGTGTCAATGGCGAGGATCTCTTTCTCCTTGGTAACATCACCGCCTGTCAATGCGCGTATCTGGGCGTTCATGGCCTCGACAACAGATTGCGAACCTCCACCCTCCGTGCGCTTGAAGAAGTTGCTGAACTGCTTTGAAAAATGCGTCTTCAGCTGAGTGTACCACTGGAATACCGAAAAGAACTCATAAGGTTTCAGTTTGTCAATACGCGGTTGAACTGAATACTCCCCATCATCAGGCCAATCATTGCGGACAACAGGGCGTGAATATACAAGATTAGCCATCTCGACCACGGCCAAAGGATTCTTACTCATCAAATATCCTTGATAGAAGTTGTCGAGCATGATGTAAGTTTCAAACGGAACACCATGCAGTAGCTTGTCTATGGGCTTTCGGTCGTAAAGCTCATCAAGCAGTACCGGATGTGTACCCGGCTCCAACACCCATTGCAAGTATTCAGTAAGAGCAAGAAGATCTTCAGAGGAGAGATTGACACTCATCATTCCTTTATCAGTGACAACGCGACACAGAGCCGTTCCCTCTCTTTTCTCAACAATGGCCATATTGGCAAAGAAAAGAGTGATACGCAGAAGTGCAGTTGTCTTATCATAAGCAGACAAGAAAACCAGCACAGCCTTCAGCTGTCTTTGATTGAGTTCTTTCCAGGACTTCGGGAATTTGAAGTCCAGGGTATTCCCATTAGCAATAACAGTGTGTTTATACTTTCCCATATTACAAAAAAAAGTAAGCTCCGTTTTCCTTTTTGTTCTCGAATTTCTCGCTTTTTCGTGCCTGGTACGCCGAAGAAGCCTTGTAGGTCGGGAACGAATCAATCATCGTATCAAGGAACCTCAGCAAAGTCTGCACAAGTGGATTGATATCGGCCGAGTGCATATCACTAATCTCTGCCGATATAATGCCATGGATGAGCTGTACAACTTGAGTCTGGTGCGCAGTAATTTCGTTGTGACGGATACAAGTCAGCAATTCATCAACCAGTTCATCACCGATGACATCACGAATCCTGGCCTCGGCCATTGTGACAAGAGGCTGATACTTGGCACAATCTCTGCGGTAAATTTCAGGGAAAGCCTTGCGACGAAAATATTCACCAGACCAGAAGAAAGTGCTGAAATATCCTTTTGCGATAACAGTATCATTCCACTCCTTATGCCGTCTCAAGTGAGACAATAACATATCGAAAGAGTCATCATACACGTCAAGCAGTTTCTTCTGCAAACGATTGACACGTTCCGAGCTTGCCGGAGTGATGTTCTCTGTAGATACGACACCGAAACCAGAGTCTGTAAGAATGAGGTCAAGGTGCGGAATAGAGTCAGCATAAGCCTTGACGCAGATGGCAGTCGTGATAAGTCTCTCTTCGATAGCCGAAGGATCCTCCACAACATCGAGGCCGAGAGTGCTAAACAAAGTTTCCTGGACAGACTCTAATTGAGCGACAATCGCCTCATAAACATAGTTATTGCAGTTGGTGGCCGAGTAACAATATTTTTCGAACACCTCTTTTGTGATATCAATCTTATTCATCGTTAGGATCTTTTTGAGTACCGTTTTTAGTTGAAACCTTCACCGCATCGTTTTTCTTGTCAAGAGTAGTGAGCATAATCAATGGGACATCAGGATAAACCTTGTCACCCCAACCGTTGTACTCAATTACGACATTATGGACATTGCAAAGGAGGTCATGCGGCGCCACCTCGAGTGACTGCTTGAGTGTAAAGAGTTCCCTCTTGTCGCTACCCGAGTTGTTTGTCTGTGACTTGCCAGGAGTAGCACCGACGAGGTTCGGGTGAATATTGAAAGCATAACACATCACATTGTTTGCCTCAGCGATATCCTCTGCCCAATCGCCTCCCTCCTTGCCTTTATCAACGACACTAATTCGCACCATAGAAATCTCTCTGCCATCGGGATTGATATAATATCCCGAAATCCAAGCCTTGCCCGAGTTCTCAATACCTGTGACGAAATTGACAATATTATCCTTCTCTTTCTTGATACGCTCAGCTTTCTTTAGAGGGTCACTTATACCCTCATTGACACAGATATTCTTCCAATAGTTGTCATGCACCTCGACTATGTACTTAACAGAAGTCGAGTTCTTGAGCTTTGCCTTCTTGCCGAGACCGATGAGTTGCTTGATATCGTACCAATGCCCTTTAAATATTGAGGTATAATAAGGAACGGGGTAATACTGAAGGCCTGGAGTCGGAAATCGCGAAACAATGGCGAATTTTAGCTCTTTCGTTCTCACGCGGCGCTGTCCGTCTTTCCCCGGTTCCTTTCCCATCCTCACAAGTAAATCGCCCAAAGGATCAATAAAATCCAACAAAGGAATAACTTCGATATCTTCTTTCGCAGGAGCCCCTTTGCGAAAATCTGCATAGAACACATGGTTTATCTTGCCATTATCATCGGCTTTTTCAAATCGGCAATGGCAAGCCTCCTTATGCCGGAGCTGGACAATCTTGGAATAATCACGTGACAAGATAATGACTGCAACTGAATAGTAAAACCATTTCAAGTCTGTGATTTGTTCAATCCATAACGAGGGTAGGAAGTTTCTGTTGAAGAAACGTCGAATCTCGGGGTCACGAGTAGGCTCTTTTGTCTCGCAGTCAATATACTTTAGACCACTACCGTAACAGGTAAGGACATTGAAATATTGATTCTGCGCCAGGATTTCATCCTTTCCGATAGCATCCATCAAAGAATATGGAATATGATTGTCTGGGCCGAATGGCACATACTTGTAGTCCGTGCCCGGAATAGGCACGGCATCACCTGAAAAATCCTCATCAAAAATGACAGAAGAGGCGTTCACTGTCTCGATACTGCAGTGTACCGAGTCTGATATCTCATAAACCCCATAAGTTTCAGCATTGTTATCAATCATCTGTATATAGTTTTACCGTTAATCTCAAAAAGTGTAATATCTCTAAACTCACGAATCTGCCCGTTCGGGAACCGCACCTTGTGAGTACCACCGCGTCTATGTACCGAGAAGCAGACAACTCCCTTGTAGGTGAGAATATCACCCGTAGATAGTTTCCATAAGCGCAAATCGACAGGAGTGCCTATCTCAAGCAACTTAAAAGCGTCTTTGTAATAAATAGTCCTATCCATTAGTTAAAAGTAATATCGAAAGTCTTGTCAAACAATTTAGGTGGCCTTATGGTATGAAGCATACCAGAGACGAATGAAGCTCTGCGATAGGTATAATCGAAGGTCGGCATAGAGTCATCATCATTGGTGTACTTGATTTCCGAGTCGGAAATAACAATTTCATCATTGGCCATACCGGTAGAATCAAGAAGGAATATTGATTTAGACCTCGCCAGATCCTTGCCCAGGCGAACCATGCTGTCAAGCAACACACCGCTGTTGGCCTTGAAAGACTCGGTATCGTCGATATCGTACAGACGGAATTTGCCGTCGATATAAGCGTGCGAACGCTTTATCTCATATTCCGTCTCGATTGTTCCTGTAAGGTACATCGTTTCCCAACAGCCGAAGTTATTGCGAAACAACAGAGCTGGGTCGGCTTTCGCGAGAGTAGAATCTACCTCAAAAGAGAATGATCGTTCTCCAGCTCGAACGACATAGCTGATGAGTTCTCCCACGGAGTTATCAACGAACTTTGCAGGCGAGACATTGACACTGTTTATAGCATTGAGGACAACATCCTGCTCGCTCATGAGCGATACCTCTTTCGTTTCAATGCCCGCCGCGGTATAATAAGAAGCCAAGGCATAGACACTGCAAGCACTCTGCGGATAGAATGAAAGAGTCTCATATCTGCCGAGCTGGGTGGTTTTCCTATTTATCAAAGTTGTGAGGAAGAACGAAGGCAAAAACTCCTCCGCGCATTCAGAGATACGCACAGCAGTCCTGAAAACACGATACGAAACAGAGTGATCACTTTTGTGACTTTCCTTAACCGTGAAAACGAAATCCGCGAAAACGCCCTCGATGTGACTCTCGAGAATACGGCGCAAGTTATACAGCCTTATCTCGCCATCACCGTCGGGAACATATTCTGCCGAAAAGATGGTTATACCACCAAGCGCTATTAAAAAAGTGACACTACCACTCGCCCCATCTATCCACATATCCTGCAGATGTGTAGAGAAAGCCATGCCACCAGCACCATTATTTTGTATATCGCGTATTACTGCCATTGATTTTATTTTGCTCGAAAGTACACAATGCCCGGAAACAGTAAAAAGACAAGCAACTGTTCCAGGTACGCAGAACACCCACTGCCGCCGTAAGGCGGCGCGATTTTTTCAAAACGTGCACAAAAGGCCGTGCTTCCTTGTGCATATAGTCGGCAATATGCACAAAAAAAGGAGCAACGCTGTGCGTTACTCCCTTTCTCGCTGTGGCCGTTATTTAACGAGTTCGGCCTCAATATCGGCAATCTTCTTGTTTATCTTGTCGCGAATGAAATCCACAAAGTGCAACAAGAGCTCACGGTTCGATATCTTGAAAATGCTCTCCTCGCGGTATGAGGGCGCGCCTGAGTTCGCGAAAATGAGGCGGTAGTTTGTAACCTCGAATGTGTCGTCCTCGTTCAGCACCTCTTCTGCGGTGTTGATTTTAGCAAGCGTGTCGATGAATGTCGAACGCTTGGCCGAAAGTTCCTGTTTCGCCTCAAGCACCTTGAGGCACTCGTCAAGCTCTGCTCCCTTGCGTTCCATCTCTCGCTGTAGTTCTTCGGCCTTGCGCTGTGCCTCGCTCTTGGGCTTGGCCTCCTTGCCCTTCTTCTCTGCCTTGGGAGCTGGGGGAGTTCCAGAGGGGGCAACCTCGTTACCTTTCACTGGAGGCACGGTGGCAACAATAATTTTGCCAGCCTCTGCTGTTGCGTTGTTCACTGTGTTTGCACTCTCGATGTTCTTTTTTGTTGTCTCCATAGTTCTATTAATTTAAGGAGTTAATACTATACACCTGTCGCGCGGTGTCCGCTTATTTTGTTATTGTATGCACTTGCTTTATGTCGAAGAGGTGGCACACCGGGAAATAATCCTCTTTTTCGGTCGCGTGTTCTCCTTTGGCCTTTGCCTCGGCCACTCTCTCGCGTTCGGCCTTTGTGGCCTTTGGTGTTGCCCATATCATAAAGGAGGTTTGCCCTTTCTTCACGGTGTAGCCGGCTTTCTTCCACTCCTCAAATGTGCGGAGGTCGGTTGTGCCGTATGTTGTCGCGTAGTAGCCTTTCAGCAACTCGTTCACATTCTCGGCCTCGCCAGTGAGTTCGGCCACCGCTTTCAACTCGCGCGATAACGCGCTCAACTGCTGTCTGCGCTCGATAGCGCGCTGTTTCTTTTCTTCGCTAATTTGTTTCATAACCTTTCTAAATTCCTTTACACATAGTCTCCATATCTCAAACTCGTTCAGCATATTACATACTCGTTGCCGTTGTTCTGAAAAAAGCTGTCTCCGCTTGTGTAGAGTTCAAGCACCTCGCCCTCTGCGGTGGTAAAAATGATGCTCAATTCATAAAGACTATTGAAAACCTTGTTAATCTTCGCGCCCTTGAACAACTTGTTTATTACCTCGAAACCTTGCTTTTTTGTGAATGTCTTGTAACCTTTCATAATCGTTGTGTGTGTTGTGTTTTACCCTTGCTTTGCAATAATTTATCTGGCGGTTGAAGCCAGATCCGGTGTGAGCCTTTTAACTTTTTTGCTCCTC
>JAZRGF010000126.1:0-17277 GCA_045644005.1 Bacteroidaceae bacterium
TCAAGGAAATAACCCACAGCCTGCACAGCTTCTTCGCCACGCATTCCGCGAATATCTATATCCTCCTTGAAATTCAGACGTTTGTGATGCAGCTGCTCCTGTGTTTCACTGGAGAGGAACGACACCTTGCGCACCTCCTCCTTGGGAGCTTCGGCCTGTTGCAGCCTGCCAACGGCAACTGTTGATTTTATTGCGCCAAAGCGCACTACCGCCGAGTTTTTAGAGAGCGACATAACCTCGCCCACAGCCTGCTGGACAGCTATGCGCACATACATGCCATCCGCAATCTGCGGGTGGTTACGCTCGGGCTGCTGCAGTTTACTTTCGCCGGTCGCCGGGGCATGGCCACCCTTCTGCTGCTTGCCGTTCTTCTTGCGCTCCTGGCGTGCAAGTATCTTCGCCATCTCGCGGTCGGTCTGCATCTGCAGTTTCTGCTTCGCCAGCTCCTCCAGCTGCTTGCTGAAATCGTTGAGCTCCTGACGTGCCTGACGTGTACGTTCTTTCTCGGCCTTAGCCTCCACAATCGTGCGTATAGTATTCTCTATCTTTGCATTAGCCTCGCGCAACAATCGCTCGGCCTCCTCGCGTGCATCCTTGAGAATTTGCTTGCGGCTCTTCTTGAGTTCATCACCCTGCTCCTGCACCTTGCCCAGTATCTCATCGAGTTCCTTTTCCTTCTGGTGCACGTTCTTTCGTTTGTTCTCCCAGTATCGTTTGTCGCGCACGATGTCCTGCAGATACTTGTCGCTCTGGATGTAGTCGCTACCCACAATCTGCGATGCATCGGCAATAACCTCCTCGGGCAGACCAATCTTGCGCGCAATTTCAACGGCAAACGACGAACCTGGATTGCCAATCTGCAACTGGAACAGAGGGCGCATCTCGCCACGGTCATAGAGCATGGCTCCGTTGACAATGCCGGGGGTGGCATCGGCAAAATGCTTGAGGTTCTGGTAGTGGGTGGTGATGATGCCGAATGCGCCGCGCTCGTTGAAACGTTTGAGCAACGCCTCGGCAATTGCCGCACCAATGAGCGGTTCGGTTCCGCCACCGAACTCGTCAATGAGAATCAGCGATTTGCCATCGCTGTTGCGCAGTGTGTGCTTCATGTTGAGCAGATGGCTTGAGTAGGTACTCAAGTCGTCCTCGATACTCTGCTGGTCGCCAATGTCTATGAAAAGGCTCTCGAATATACCGGCCTTGCTACGCTCGTGCACAGGGATGAGCAAGCCACATTGCAACATATACTGCAAAAGACCTGCCGTCTTCAAGCACACCGACTTACCACCGGCATTGGGACCCGAAATCAACAGAATTCGGCGTTCCCCATCAAGTTCAATGTCAAGCGCCGACATCCTGCGGCCATGCTTGTTGAGCGACATCTCCAGCAGAGGATGTATTGCTGCCCCCCAATCCATCATGGGGCGCTTCTCGAGCGACGGTTTAACGCCGTTGAAACGCGCTGCCAACCCGGCCTTTGCACGTATGAAATCCATTTCGCCAAGGAACTCATAGGCCTGCAGCAACTGCGGCACCTGTGGGCGCAGTTCGAGCGAAAAGGCTGTGAGTATGGCTATTATCTCACGCTTTTCCTCGGCCTCGAGCTCACGTATGCGGTTATTGGCCTCAACCACCTCGGCCGGCTCAATGAACACAGTCTTTCCACTGGCCGACTCATCGTGCACAATACCGCCCATCCTGCGTTTGAGTGCCGGCGCAACAGGTATTACAAGACGCCCGTCGCGCATTGTGGGCGAGGCGTCCTTCTCTACCAGGCCATCGGCCTGCGCCTTACGCAATATGCTGTTTAGCGTGCGCGATATGCCGCTCGATGTGCGGGCAAGGTCGCCACGTATGCGCGCCAAAGCAGGCGAAGCGCTATCCTTCACTGCGCCGAACTTGTCGATAATCATGTCGATGTCACGGATTATTCGAGGGAAAGCCTCCACATCACCGGCAAGGGCACGCAAAGAGGGATAAAGAGGCGAGTCATCACCGTCGGCGGCATTACCGCTCTGTTTGCGCAGCAACGAGAGAATGCGGCCTATGGTATCGAGCGAACGGCGCAAGGCGAAGAGTTCGTCGGCCGACATGTACATACCCTCGATGCGTATACGTTGCAGCGGCTCGCGGACATCGAAGTAGAAATCGGACGGAAAACCATCCTCGACCCGCAGAATCTGCAAGAACTCCACCACTTCATCAAGACGGCGTGAAATAGTATCAAAATGCGTCATGAACAGCATATCATCAACACGCTCCTTGCCCAAAGGGCAAAGACACTCTTCCTTGAGCATGCGACGAATGGCATCGAACTCTATTCTATCTTCAAAATTCTGCGGATAAATCATCACTCTTTCTGTTTTTGGAGTGCGAAGATACATCAAAAAGTGCAAATAGTCTCCAAAGAAAGCCGTTTATTGCAGTTGCCCACCTTTTTTCAAAAAGTTTTTCCCGTAATGCAATAAATAATATAATTTATTTTATAATTTTGCGAATTAGAGAGGTTTTGCACAGCAAGACCACCATAGAGAGGAACACATAAACAATCTAAAACTATAATTATGAAATTTAACCACAGAAGCATTAAGGCTATCCTGCTGTCGGCAGCACTGCTGGCAGGCGGCATGTCCGCACAGGTTTTCGCATCGAATGATGGCGAAAAGGTAGCGAGCGTCGTGGCAGTTGAGAAAATCAACCCGACTACAGTTGAACTTTGCCTCAGCGATGCAAAAAGAGTGACACTTGATTTCTATGGCGAGAACATATTCCGTCTGTTCCGCGACATTGACGGCGGCAACATCCGCGACCCCAAACCAATGCCCGGATACCCCGACGCACAGATTCTTGTAGACAACCCACGTAAGGAGGTTTCGCAGCTCAAAATCAACGAAGGCGGCAAGCTCTACACCATCAGCACCGGCAAGATTGATGTGATTGTCAACAAAGCTACAGGCATGCTGAAGGTCACTGACCGTGCTACAGGCAAAATTGTATTCGAGGAGGCCGAACCTGTGATTTTCAAGAAATCAAAAACCACCCTTACCCTCCGTTGCAACAACGGCGAGTTCTTTTATGGCGGTGGTGTACAAAACGGCCGTTTCTCACACGCCGGCAAACTCATTGCCATTGAGAACCAAAGCAGTTGGATTGACGGCGGTGTGGCATCCCCGACCCCCTTCTTCTGGTCTTCCAACGGCTACGGCTTCATGTGGCACACATTCACCAAGGGAACATACGACTTCGGTGCCGAGGAGCCCGGCAAGGTATTCCTGTCACACGACAGCAACTACCTCGATGTATTCTTCATGGTCAACAATGACGGCATTGCACTGCTCAATGACTTCTACCAGCTGACCGGTAACCCTGTGCTCATGCCAAAGTTCGGTTTCTACATGGGACACCTGAACGCATACAACCGCGACTACTGGACACCGAGCACCGACAATACCGGTATGCTCTACGAGGACGGCAAGCGCTACAAGGAGAGCCAGACCGACAACGGCGGCGCCAAGGAGTCACTCAATGGCGAAAATGGCAACCACCAGTTCTCGGCACGAGCTGCCATCAACCGTTACATTGACCAGGACATGCCTTTCGGTTGGTTCCTCCCGAATGACGGCTACGCTTGTGGCTACGGCCAGGCCGAGACACTCGAGGGCAATATACAGAACCTCAAGGAGTTCGGTGACTACGCACGTTCAAAGGGTGTCGAGATTGGTTTGTGGACCGAGTCGAACCTTCACCCGCGCGAGGGAGTCAGTGCCCTTTTGCAGCGCGACCTTGTACGCGAAGTGCGCGATGCCGGTGTACGCGTCCTGAAGACCGACGTTGCATGGGTGGGACCCGGTTACTCGTTCGGTCTCAACGGTGTAGCCGACGCTGCAGGCATCATGACCTACTATGGCCGCAACGCACGCCCTTACATCATCTCATGCGACGGTTGGGCCGGCACACAGCGCTATGCTACAATATGGACCGGCGACCAGACCGGTGGCGACTGGGAATACATCCGTTTCCACATCCCCACATTCATCGGTTCGGGCCTCTCGGGTCAGCCTAACATCACATCCGATGTCGATGGTATATTCGGTGGTAAGAATGTTCCTGTCTTCGTTCGCGAATACCAGTGGAAGACCTACACACCAATGATGCTCAACATGCACGGTTGGGGTGCAAACGAGAAGTATCCTCATGCCCTTGGCGAACCCGCCACATCAATCAACCGCACATACATGAAGATGAAGTCAGAGCTCATGCCCTACACATACAGCATCGCACGCGAGGCCGTTGACGGCAAGCCAATGATACGCGCTATGTTCCTTGAGGGCGAAGCCAATGACTACACCATGAGCGAGGCCACACGTTACCAATACATGTATGGCCCCTACATCCTTGTTGCTCCAATCTACCAGGATACCGATATGGACAAGAAGGGCAATGACATCCGTAACAACATCTACCTGCCCGAGGGTACATGGTACGACTGGTTCACAGGCGAGGCTTACGCGGGCGGTTGCATCATCAACAACTTCGATACCCCATTATGGAAGCTCCCCGTATTTGTAAAGGGCGGTGCCATCATTCCAATGACAACACCAAACAACAATGTCAAGGAGATGGACAAGTCACTGCGCATGTACGAGATTTACCCAGGCGGCACAACATCGTTCACAGAGTATGACGACGACGGTGTTTCAGAGCAGTACCGCAAGGGAGAGTTCACCACCACACTCATTGAGCAGAAGCGCGACGAAAAAGGCAATGTGACAGTCACCATCAACCCCACAAAGGGCAACTTCGAAGGTTTTGTAAAGGAAAAGACTACTACCTTCAAGGTCAACGCAAGCAAATCACCAAGAAAGGTCGCTGTTACCGTTGACGGCAAAAAGGTGAAACTCACAAAGGCAAAGAACATCGAAGAGTTCAACAACGGTGTGAACGTTTGGTTCTACGACAAGAAGCCAAACCTCAACCGCTTTGCGACAAAAGGCAGTGATTTTGAAAAAGTGAACATGACAAAGAACCCGGTAATCATGGTGAAGCTTGCAAAGAGTGATGTGACAGCCACCACAACACTCCTCACCATCAAGGGCCACAAGATGAATGTCAAGAGCAGCCTGCTTGCAAAGAAAAAGAAATTCCAGAAAATACCAGAGTCACGCATGACCGAAGAGGACTGCCAGGCATACACCATCAACCTCGCATGGAACAAGGTGGCAGGAGCCGACTATTATGAAATCATGTTCCAGGATCGTCTCTACACAACAATCAAGGATACACACCTGCTGTTCGAAGACCTTACACCCGAGACTGAATACAAATTCATGTTGCGTGCCGTGAACAAGAAGAACGTAACCGGCTGGACACTCATTGAAGCCAAGACAAAGAGCAACCCATTGGAGTGGGCACTCACTGGTGTTACAGCAACAACAAGTTGTCCTAACCAGGGCGGACAGGGCACCGACAAACTATTTGACTTTGACGAGACCAGCACATGGCACACAGCATGGGGCGCATCGGCAGTTCCATTTGAGATGGTAATTGACCTCAACGGCCTCTCTACACTCGACAAGCTGCACTATGTACGCCGCAAGGATGCCGGCAACGGTACAATCAAGAAGGCAACAATCTGCTACAGCACAAACAAGGAGCAGTGGAGCGAGCCTGTAAAGGTAGACTGGGCTTTGACACCCGATGTAAAGGTATTTGAATTCAACGGCAAGCCAAAGGCACGTTACATCAAGCTCAACGTGACAGAGGGTGTGGGCAACTTCGGTTCAGGCCTGGAGATGTACATCTTCAAGGTTCCTGGCAGCGAGACATTCCTGTCGGGCGACATCAACAAGGACAAGAAGGTTGACGAGAATGACCTCACATCATACCTCAACTACAACGGTCTGCGCAAGAGCGACAGCGATTTCGAGTATGTAAGCATAGGTGACATCAACGAGAACAGCCTCATCGATGCATACGACATCTCTGTTGCTGCGACACGCATTGGCGAGGGCGTTTATGACGACCCCGAGAACAAGATTGCAGGCAGCATAAGAATTGCAGCCAACAAAAACAAGTACAAAGCCGGTGAAGAGGTTGTCATCACCATCAGCGGTAATGAGCTTGCCAATGTAAATGCATTCAGCCTTGCGTTGCCTTATGATGCCGCAGAGTACGAATTTGTGGGCATTGAAGCATTGAACACCGGAAGCATGGCTAACTACAGCAAGAACCGCATGCACAGCAATGGCAACACAGTCGTGTATCCAACCTTCATCAACGAAGGTAACCAGGCTACAATCAACGGCAACGTTGACCTTGTAAAGGTTACTTTGAAGGCAAAGAAGAACAACATCAACTTCAACCTCAACGCTGTTGACGGTGTAATTGTCGACAAGCACTTGAACACAATCAAGTTCTAAATAACCAGACACAGAGTATCTTCGGGCAGGCCCGAAGATACTCTGTTAAACAATAGACACTAACCATAATCACTTATAAGCCTATGAAAAGATTTACATTTATTATTTCACTGATGATGGCAATGTTCACCGCTGCAACAGCGCAGGAGAGCGTTGACTTCTCAAACGGCACATTCGACGGCCAATGGGGCGACAAGGACACACGTTCCATTTGGACAGCAGCCAACGGACTGCAGATTGTATCAACCGACGCCAATGGCAACGAGGTTGGTTCAATGAAGTACTATAACAACAAGTTCACATTGTACGTAAACGAGAATGTTGCAACACCCATCAAGTATACAATCACAGTTCCCGAGGGCTACAGCCTTGCAGAGATGAAGGTGAAGAACTCTACCAAGAGCCACGATGCACATATTGACTACAATTTGGGAAGCATCTCATTGCACAACACCAACACAGAGCAGACAATTGAGTTTGTCGAGGGTGACAATGCATTCTATCTATATGGCGAGGTTGGCCGCACCATCTACCTCACATCGTTGATTGTAACAAACACAACTGCAATCGAAGAGGTAAAAGGTGAGAATGTAAAGGTGAAAACAATTTACGACCTTACCGGCCGTCGCGTGGATGCCATCACAACCCCCGGCATCTACATTGTTGACGGCAAGAAGGTTTTTGTAAAATAAAAGAACCAAGATGGTCTACAATTACGACGGTATAAACATCAACATCACCATCCAGGGCAGCGGGGAGCCGGTCTTCCTGCTGCATGGTTGGGGATGCACAGGCGAGATATTCAAGAGCATCAACCAGGTACTTTCAAAAGTCTACACCACATACAGTTTCGACTTCCCCGGCTTTGGAGCATCGCAGGAACCTACGACAGTGTGGGGCGTGGAAGAGTACACCCGTATGGTGGAACAGTTTGCCAAAGACAACGGCATTGAGCGTCCTGCGCTCATGGGACACTCGTTCGGTGGCCGTGTGAGCATTGTATATGCATCGCGCAACGCGGTGAGCCGTGTGGTGCTGGTTGATGCAGCCGGAGTAAAGCCCAAGAGACCATTCAAATATTACTGGAAGGTATATACCTTCAAGACAATGAAATGGCTGTGTAACACTTTCTTGCCCAAAGCCAAGGCACAGGCCATCATTGACAAGCGTCGCAGTGGAGCAGGCTCCAGCGACTACAATAACGCATCGCCAATGATGCGTGCCATCCTTTCAAAGGTGGTAAACGAGGACCTCAAGCACCTCATGCCTGCCATCAAAGCCCCCACCCTGCTGTTCTGGGGCAACCTCGACACCGCCACCCCTTTGAGCGATGCCAAGACCATGGAAAAACTCATCCCCGACGCAGGCCTTGTGGTGGCACACGGCACAGGGCATTTCTCGTTCCTTGAGAACCCGGGGCTGTTCACTGCTGTAATAAAAAATTTCTTTAAAATAGGATAAGATGAACGGACACACAATAGGCTTTACAATAATCTACACAATAACAGCAACACTCTTTTTCCTGGTGATTGCCAAGTACGACATCCACATGTTCCAGCTTGCCTCGTACCGCAACAGCCGTTACTTCCGTTGGTTATGTCCTAAGAATATCTTTTCGGCAAAAAGAACAATGGCACTGCTGATGATTGTTCCGGCACTTGTCCCCCACTATGTAGGCATTGGATTTGCAACCGGCATTACATTAGTAGCTTTGTACAATTGTTTTAAGGAGAAGTTCAAGACACCTCTTGTATACACAATGCGCGTGAAGCGCCTGTTTGCAACAAACATCATACTGTTTGCCATTACAGCTACACTTGCAGTGCTCTTTGCCGGCACATGGGCAACAGTAATCATCGGCGTGGCACTGCTACTGTCCAATTTCATCATGCTGCTTGCAAACCTTGTCAACACCCCCATTGAAAAAGCCATCAACCGCCACTACTACAACGATGCCAAGCGTATCATTGAGAGCAACAAAGACCTTATTGTAATAGGAGTAACCGGCAGCTTTGGCAAGACAAGCACCAAAAACTACCTTGCCGGCGTACTTGCCGAGAAATACAATGTACTTGTCACCCCCGGTAACTTCAACACCCTGCTTGGTGTTATACGTACCATACGCGAACATTTGCGCCCCTACCACCAGGTATTCATCGTTGAGATGGGCGCTAAACAGACTAACGACATCAAGGAGATATGCGACCTTGTGCACCCCACAATAGGTATCGTCACCGCAGTGGGCGAAATGCACCTGGAGACATTCAAGACCATAGAAAACATACAGAACACAAAGTTCGAACTCATAAACTCACTGCCTGCAAACGGATTGGGAGTAATAAACAACGACTCGCCATACATCAGCAGCTACAACGGCATCACCAGCCAGTGCAAGCTCATACGCTATGCCGTTGATGGCAGTGGCGACTACAAGACTACCGATGTAAAATATGGCGCAAACGGAGTATCGTTTACCCTCAATAGCGGCGAGCAGTTCTGCAGCCGTCTTTTGGGCATAGGCAACCTGCTCAACATCTTGGCAGCGACAGCCGTAGCCGACCACCTTGGAGTGCCTGTCAACAAGCAGAAGAACGCCATAGCACGCCTGCAGCCTGTTGAGCACCGCCTCTCGATGAAGGTATCTAACGGCATCACAGTGCTCGACGATGCATACAACTCAAACCCACAGGGTGCCAAGATGGCGCTTGGTGTACTCAAGGGCTTTACTTTAGCCCAGGGCAACAAGCGCATTGTCATCACTCCCGGCTTTGTAGAAATGGGCTCATGCCAGGCACAGGCAAACAAAGAGCTTGGCCGCACAATTGCCGAGAGTTGTGACTACGCCATTGTGGTAAACGCCACCAACCGCGAGGCCATAAAGAGCGGTATTGAGGAGAGCGGCATGGCTGCAGAAAAATACTTCCTTGCCGACTCACTTAACCACGCACACGCACACCTGGCACAGATACTGAAAGCCGGCGACGTGGTGCTTTATGAAAACGATTTGCCCGATAACTTCAAGTAAAAGCCCCACCCTAACCCTCCCCATAATGGAAGGGGAATTAAATCATATGCCTTTAGCCCCTTTAAATAGAATAACACCCACAGTAGGGACACGGCATGCCGTGTCCGCAAAGAAAAACCTTTTAGCCCCTTTACGCCCTTTACGCCCTTTTAGGCCTTTAAAATAGAATAAACCCACCACAGGAACGCACGCCGCGTCCGCAAAAGAAAAACCTTTTAGCCCTTTACGCCCTTTTGGGCCTTTAAAATAGAATAAACCCACCACAGGAACGCACGCCGCGTCCGCAAAAGAAAAACCTTTTAGCCCCTTTAGCCCTTTACGCCCTTTTGGGCCTTTAAAATAGAATAAACCAAAACAAAAATACAGCAATGAAGACAAACGTAGGTGTTGTTTTTGGCGGACGCTCCGTCGAGAACGAGATTTCAGTAATCACAGCCAACCAGGCAATGGCTGCAATGGATACAGAGAAGTATGAGATAACCCCGATATACATCACCAAGGAGGGCAAATGGTACACAGGCGAGGCACTGCGCAATGTTGCCAACTACCGCGACCCAAAGAAACTCCTCGCAATGTGTGAGGAGGTATACATGAAGCCAATCTACGGTGATACAAACCTCTACCGCACCAAAAAGGGCTTGTTCCAGAAAGAGGTGGTAACACGCCTTGATGTCATTCTCCCTGCCCTGCACGGTACAAACTGTGAGGACGGCACCTTCCAGGGCGTCATGGAGTTCTCGGGCATCCCATATACAGGCTGCAACACCCTTGCATCGGCCAACGGCATGGACAAGATTACCATGAAGATGATTCTCAAGGAGTGTGGCATTCCTGTCATTGACTACTATTGGTTCAGCGACAAGGAGTGGAGCGACAAGCAGGACGACACCGTTGCCGGCATTGAGACAAAGCTTGGCTACCCTGTTATTGTCAAGCCCGCCAACAGCGGTTCAAGCGTCGGTATACGCGCAGCACACAATCGCGAGGAGCTGCTCGACGCAGTTGACTATGCAATCTCATTCACCAGCCGCGTAATCATTGAGAAGTACGTGCAGAAGCTCAAGGAGGTCAACTGCGCCGTGCTCGGCAACTACTATGAGTGCCAGCCATCTGTTTGCGAGGTTCCCGTGCGCAGTGGCGAGATTCTCTCATACCAGGACAAGTACATGAACGGCGGAGGCAAGCAGTCACAGGGCATGCAGTCAACCGTGCGCGAGATACCGGCCAACCTTCCAAAGGAGAGCACCCATTTCATCCAGAAGGCAGCCTGCGACACCTTCCGCGCACTCTCATGCGACGGCGTGGCACGCATTGATTTCATCATTGACGAGGCTACAGGCGACATCTTTGTCAACGAAATCAACACCATCCCTGGCTCACTCTCATTCTATCTTTGGGAGTACAGCGACATCAACTTCACATGCCTCATTGACCGCCTCATTGAGATAGCCTTCCGCCGCAAGCAGGATGCAGGCTTCAAGGCAGTGAACTATGGCGAGAACATCTTCGCAGCCAAGAGCACCGGCGGTTCAAAGACCGGCGGCAAGCTTGGTGGCGGCAAGTTCGGTGCAAAAATGTAAAAGCGGCCCCACCCTAACCCTCCCCATAATGGGAGGGAATTAAAGGTGCGAATACTGTATGGACGCGGCACGCCGCGTCCGCAAAAAGAAAAACCTTTTAGCCCTTTTAGCCCTTGCCGCCATTTTAGGCCTTTAAAATCAATAAAACAATGAAACGTCTGTTTACACTCTTTGCAGCGCTGTTGCTTGCAACAGCAACACTCCATGCCGTTGAAGAGGACATCGCCCTTCACACCCCTACCGGAGACATACACGGCAAACTCATGCTCCCCGATGACAGCACCTTGCCCTGCCCCGTAGTACTCATCATTGCCGGCAGTGGACCCACCGACATGAACGGCAACAGCATAGGCACCACCATGACCAACAACTCACTGCTCTACCTTGCCAAAGAACTTGCTGCAGCAGGCATAGCAACGGTACGCTACGACAAACGCGGCATTGGCAAGAGCACTGCAGCAGGCAGCAAAGAGGAGGAGTTGCGCTTTGACCATTATATTGACGATGCTGTAGCCTGGGCCGACAAACTGACCGGTGACACCCGTTTCAACAAAGTGGTCATTGCAGGCCACAGCGAGGGTTCCCTCATTGGAATGGTTGCAGCTACCCGCAGCAAGGCGGTGAAAGCATATGTTTCAATCGCAGGCTGCGGCAGCCCGGCATACGAAATCCTCGAAAAGCAGTTGCAGGGCCAACCGATGCAGATTCAGCAGGAGTCGGCAGCCATCTGCAAGGAACTGCGCGAGGGACGCACTGTGAAGCAAGTTCCATTCTACCTCTCTGCGCTCTACCGCCAAAGCGTACAACCCTACCTCATCTCGTGGTTCGCCTACAACCCCACCGCGGAGATTGCCAAGCTGAGCATCCCCGTGCTCATTCTGCAGGGCGACAAGGATATCCAAGTGGGCACAGAGGAGGCCGATAAACTATATGCGGCACAGCCGGCAGCATCATTACATATAATAAAGGATATGAACCACGTGCTCAAGCATTGCGACACAATGCAGCAGATGGCACAGCTGGCAACATACAGCAACCCCGACCTGCCATTGAACCCTGAACTCATTTCACACATCGTTGAGTTCATAAAGAAGTAAGAGCCGCGTCCGCAAAAGAAAAACCTTTTAGCCATTTTAGCCCTTGCCGCCATTTTAGGCCTTTTGGTCATTTATAAACGCATCATAGGAACGCCAATTGGCGTTCCTATGATGCGTTTATAGTAATGTTGACTCTTTATTTGCTCAATTCCAGCATCCTGACTATAGGCTTTTTTGCCTCGGTGCGCAACTGCTCGTCAAGCTCCACAGCAGGCCACTCATATTTGAGTGTATTGTAGAGTTTCTCCAGTGTATTCAGGCGCATGTAGCCGCACTCGTTGCAGGCACAAGGTCCTGTCATTGGAGGCACAGGCAGGAACACCTTGCCGGGGCAACGTTTCACCATCTCGTGCAGAATACCGCTCTCTGTTGCCACAATGAACTCCGTAGCCTCATCCTTTTCTGCAAATGACAGAATAGCCGCTGTAGAGCCAACGAAATCGGCAAGCGCCAGAACCGCGCTCTTGCACTCGGGGTGAGCAAGTACCTTTGCCGCAGGATGAGCTGCCTTCAGTTCAACAATCTTTTCAATTGAGAACTGCTCATGCACATGACAACCACCGTTCCACAACAGCATGTTGCGTCCCGTGACAGCATTCAGGTAGCCACCCAGATTCTTGTCGGGCGCGAATATAATCTTCTCGTCCTTGGGAAAACTGTCTACCACAGCACGAGCATTGGTCGATGTGACAACAATATCAGTCAAAGCCTTCACTGCTGCCGATGTGTTCACATAGGCAACCACCTTGTGGTCAGGGTGCTGAGCCTTGAACTTTGCAAGTTCCTCGGCTGGGCAACTCTCGGCAAGCGAGCAACCGGCGTTAAGGTCGGGGATAAGCACAAGTTTGTCGGGCGAGAGAATCTTGTTTGTCTCGGCCATGAAGTGAACACCGCACATCACCAGAATGTCGGCAGTCGTCTTCTCGGCAATCTGCGCAAGCGCCAAGCTGTCGCCCACAAAATCGGCCACATCCTGCACTGTGCCATCGGTGTAATAGTGCGCAAGCACCACTGCATTCTTCTCCTCGCACAAACGGCGAATCTCGGCCTTCAGGTCAATACCTTCGGGAATTGCCTCATTCACATATCCCTTCTCTACCCAATCTTGCTTTATCATAATTTTCCTTATTTACATTGAACAGTGCGAAGATAGTAAAAAAACAGAAAACACAGCACTGTCAAGCCAAATTCATTTTTTCCTGCACTTCATTTCCATATACAGTGCTATGGGCAGCACAAGAGCCAGAGGCAGGAGCGCACACCACTCGGGTATTGGGCGTAAAACATATTCAAGCACAAGAAACAGAGCTACCACAAAGAGTATCAATGCGAACAACGGACGGGCGCGTTCTACGTCATACTCGCGGTGCTTCACAAACTTCAGTCTGCCATCCTTGAAGATGAGTCTATATTTGGCCATCATCCAATCGGCCTTGCCCATGAGCACCACCACGGCAAATGCCACAAGCACAAATGCTATTGAAAAATTCACCAATCCATCCATAAACGTCAGTCTGCCATTTCATTGTTTTCATCCGAATTCTTTCTCAATCTGCCGGCCTTGCGTAATGCATCGGTAATTAGGAATTCCAACTGGCCGTTGACACTGCGGAACTCGTCGGCAGCCCACTTTTCGAGCGCCGACATAGTTTCGCCGTTTATTCTCAAAACAAAAGACCTCTTATCTTTTGCCATATATTGCAGTCTTTACTGATACAACGTACCTGTATTAACCACCGGTGTTGCAGCACGGTCGCTTGTAAGCACAACCATCAGGTTGCTCACCATTGCAGCTTTCTTCTCCTCGTCGAGCTCAATGATTTCCTTCTCCGAGAGCTGCTCAAGAGCCATCTGCACCATTCCCACAGCACCCTCAACAATCTTGTGACGCGCAGCAACCATTGCTGTTGCCTGCTGACGCTGCAACATCGCACTCGCAATCTCTGGAGCATAGGCCAAATAACTGATACGTGCCTCCATAACCTCAATGCCGGCAATGGCAAGACGCTCTGCAAGCGACTTCTCGAGCAGTTCGTTAACCTCCTCGCCACCATTGCGCAGTGTTATGCTTGCATCCTCATTCTCAAGGTTGTCATAAGGGTAGGCACCCGCAAGGTTACGGATGGCAGCCTCGCTCTGCACATCGACAAAACGTGAATAGTCATCAACCTCGAACGAAGCCTTGAAGGTATCTTTCACTCTCCACACAAGCACCACACCAATCATAATGGGGTTACCCATGAGGTCATTGACCTTGATTGGCTCACCGTTGAGGTTGCGCGCACGCAGTGAGATGTTCTTTTTAGTTGCAAACGGGTTGTAATAGAAGAAACCGTTCTTCACCACCGTACCCTCATATTTTCCAAAGAATGTAATCACGGTACTCTCATTGGGATTGACCACAAAGAGGCCACACATGAACACAATGCTCACAACCGGAACAATGAACATCAGCGCCCACCAGTCGCTGTATCCGTTACCAAGCATCGCTGCAGGCACAGCAATACCGCCAATAAGGCCTGTAAGTGTCAAAAACAGAGTCAACCATCCACTCGCAGGGTCAATGTATTTTTCGGCACCCTGAACCTTTGCATTTACGTCGTTCATAGCTTATAAATTTAAAATGATATTAATTTGATATCACAAATGTAAAAATCATTTCTTTAGCAAGCAAATTTTCCTGCGTTTTTTTCACATTGGTGCCACATAATTGCATGCAGCTCATTTTTATTTATAATTTTGCAATATAATAGGTATAATGTTGCTACGACACGGCTCACACACAAAAACAAGAAACAACAAAAAGATGAATGATACGATTATTGAGTGGTTCAGAAACATCACGTTCCTGCAGATTATAGACTTTGTAGGTACATTCGCCTTTGCCATAAGCGGTATACGCCTGGCATCGGCCAAACGTTTCGATTGGTTCGGTGCCTACGTGGTAGGTGCAGCCACCGCCATAGGAGGCGGTACACTGCGCGACGTGATGCTCGATGTTCCCGTATTCTGGATGCACGACGGTTTCTACCTTGCATGTACGGGTTTTGCCCTGCTATGGGGAATCATATTCCGCAAATATCTGATAAGGATGCACAGCACGTTCTTCATATTCGACGCCATTGGCCTTGCACTGTTCACCATCGTGGGCATACAGAAGACCATTGACTGCGGATTGCCAATGTGGGTGGGAATTATCATGGGTACAATGACCGGTGCCGCGGGCGGTGTAATACGCGACGTACTCATCAACGAGGTGCCACTCATATTCCGTGAGGAGATTTATGCCATGGCATGCATCATCGGCGGACTCGTATTCGCACTGTGCACACTGCTTGGCATGCCGGCAATGCTAACCCACCTCATGTGTGGTACAGCTGTGTTCCTCACACGTGTGATTGCAGTGAAATACCACATATGCCTGCCAACACTAAAGCCCGAAGACGATTGAGAGAAGCGGAAAACGGAAAGGTGAAAGCTGCGGTTAAGCGAGCAAAAGCCAAGCTTGCTTGAGCTTTTACAGCGAGCGGGAGCAGGTTCAACCGCACTTAGTGCGGTTAAAGCTGAAAGGTGAAAACTTGTGCAAGCGAGTGGGTAAAATTTTTAAAAATTTTCACACGCAACGAGTGCAGCCAAGTTTCAAGCACACAAAGTGTGGTTAAAACTTGTGCACCGCCTTTTAGCCCTTTTGGCCCTTAATGTCCTTTTAGGCCTTTTATAGATTGATTATTAAACTAACTAACCATAAACAATATGAGAAAAATCACATTATTGCTACTTGCAATTATCATCGGCCTGCCTTTTATGGCAACAGCCGACAGTAGAGTCAACCTGACTCCTACCCCAATGAGAATGACGGTGGGCGAAGGAACACTTGTTCTGCCCGAGAGTTTCACAATCGCAACAGGCCAGCTGCCCGACAGCCTTGTAGCCGAGGCAACAAAGTTCGCAAACCATTTTGCCGGCGTCACAGGCTACACAATCGATGTCAAAGCCGAGGCTGCCGACGCACTCATAACAATGTCGCTCTACAACGGCAGCGAAGATTTGGGTTGTGAGGGCTACACTCTTGACATCACCGCCGACGGCATTGCCATCAGCGCAACATGCTCAAATGGTTTCTACTACGCGTTCCAGAGTGTCAAGAAGATGCTCCCCGCCAATGTTATGGCAGGCGTGAAGGACGCGACCGTGACCGAATACCCACTCCCCGTTGTGAGCATCATTGATGCACCGCGCTTTGAGTACCGCGGTTTCATGCTCGATGTGAGCCGCCACTACTTTGAGATGGAAGAGATCAAGCGCATCATCGACGTGATGTCATACTACAAGCTCAACCGCTTCCACTGGCACCTCACCGACGACCAGGGCTGGCGCTTTGAGGTAAAGAAATATCCACGCCTCACAACCGTGGGCGCTACACGCAGCAACTCATGGATTACCGACCGCGTATATGGCGGTTACTATACCAACGAGCCCTACGGTCCATATTTCTACACACAGGAGCAGTGCCGCGAGATTGTAGCATACGCAGCCGAGCGTCACATCGAGGTTGTGCCAGAGATTGAGTTTCCCGGCCACTCATGCGCCGTGAACGCAGCATACCCCGAGCTGAGTTGCAATCCCAACGCAGGCCACAGCGTGCAGATTAGCGGTGGTATCTTCAGCGACGTACTCAACGTTGCAAGCCCGTTGGTGTTGCAGTTTGCCAAGGACGTGCTCGACGAGGTGATCGAGGTGTTCCCACACGGCCAGATACACATCGGTGGTGACGAGACACCTACAAACGCATGGCAGAACAATGCCGAGTGCCAGGCAATGATGCAGAAGATGGGCTTTACCAACTACCGTCAGTTGCAGTCGTACTTCGTGCGCCAGGTATCGGACTACGTGACATCAAAGGAGGGCGACAAGAAGCGCACCGTAATCATGTGGAACGAGAGCCTCACCGCCGGCGGCACCGACGAGGAGAAAATATTGGGTACAGGCGGTACAATGATGTGCTGGGAGATTGGCAACGCACAGCCATGTGCTTTGAAAGCGGCACAGAATGGCATGAAGTCAATCATCACCACACAGGTACCCTACTACATCAACCGCCGCCAGAGCACCGATGCCGACGAGCCACCAGTAGCTGGTTATGGAACAGACAACGT
>JAZRGF010000127.1:0-11285 GCA_045644005.1 Bacteroidaceae bacterium
ACACTTGCGCCCCCAGTTGGGCTTTGCATCAATGGGAGCATCGTAAATACTCCTCATGTTCTTGATATCCTCGCGCAACTGCCTTAGGCTTATCCCATACTCCCCTTGCGCCTCGAGTTCGTCGTTCACAAAATCGAGCAGTTCATCAATGGAATACCTCACAGACCCACTGAAACAGCGGTCAAGAATCTTATAACGCAAAAAGGCATTTTTTGTAACGGGCATAGATTTAGATGTATTTAAATGTTAGCTTTATGCAAATATAGCTAAAAACGAACGAGATATACAAAGCTTGCTTTGATATTTCACAATGAGTGAAGGGCTATATCCGAGTTTAGGAAAGCAAGATTGCGGCAGCTCCCAAACGACATCACCTCAGTCCCTGAACATTTCTCTAAAAATGTTCAAAAAAAAACTTAAAAACAAATTGTTTTTTGTAGATTTGCGTTTGCACGAAAACAGCACTGAGAAACTGAAGAAAAAAAAATCAAATAAAAACATCTATGCAGTACTTATGCACAGATATGAATTTTATTTGCACAAGAAAGACATACGAAAAAAAATTCAACGAATATGAACAAGCAACAGTTAGCCAACAGAATATGGGCATCAGCAAATAATATGCGTAATAAGATTGATGCCAACGAGTATAAGGACTATATCCTCGGTCTTATTTTCTATAAATTCCTTTCAGACACAGAGGTGAAGTATTTCACAGAGGTATGTGAGTGGGAACAGGATGAACTTTGTGAACTTGTGGAAAACTACGAGGATGTGAACATGAAGAACGCAATTGCTGAATGTCAGGAGCATATCGGTTTCTTCATTGAGTATAAATACTTATTCAACACTTGGCTCACTGATTCAAGTTTTAGCGTGCAGACATTGAGCGAGGCTTTGAGTAACTTCGAACGTCTCATGAGCGACAATTATGCTTCTGTGTATGAAGGCATCTTCAAAACCCTGCGTGAAGGTCTCAGCAAACTCGGAGAAAACCCGGCTGCGCAGACTAAAGCCTTGAAGGGACTTATTAAACTCATCAAGGACATTCCTACCGATGGTTCACAAGACTACGATGTGCTTGGCTATGTTTATGAGTTCCTCATCAGCAACTTTGCAGCCAGTGCCGGTAAGAAGGCTGGCGAGTTCTATACTCCTCACGAGGTGGCGATGGTTATGTCTGAAATTGTAGCTGAACATCACAAGGAGAAAGAGTCGCTTGAAATCTATGACCCTACTTCTGGTTCTGGTTCATTGCTCATTACAATTGGTAAGGCGGTGAGCAAACATATCGAAGGAAAGAATAAGGTGAAATACTATGCACAGGAGTTGAAAGAGAACACTTACAACCTCACTCGCATGAACCTCGTGATGCGTGGTATCATACCGCAAAATATCGTGACTCGTTGTGCTGACACCTTGGAAGAGGACTGGCCACTTCATGAGGAAGGTTCAGACATCGCGAAGCCACTTGCAGTGGATGCTGTAGTCAGCAACCCGCCTTATTCTCAACATTGGGACCCCAAAGACAAGGATATGGATGCTCGCTTTGCACAGTATGGTCTGGCTCCAAAGACAAAGGCAGACTATGCCTTCTTGCTTCATGAACTTCATCACCTCAAGCCCGATGGCATCATGACAATCGTGTTGCCTCACGGTGTGCTCTTCCGTGGCAAGACTCCTAAAATATATGACAAAGATGGCAATGTGCTACCGATGGAGTTGCGTGAAGAAGGACAAGCAGAAGGTCAAATTCGTGCTAACCTCATTGAGAAGAACAATATCGATGCAATCATAGGTCTTCCTGCAAATATTTTCTTTGGTACAGGTATTCCTACGTTAATTATGGTTCTCAAGAAGAACAGAGGAAACGAGGGTGTGCTTATAATTGATGCCAGCAAGGGCTTCATCAAAGATGGCAAGCAAAACAATCTACGTGCCTGCGATGTAAAGAAAATCGCTGACACTTATCGCGAACGCAAGGAGATTCCCGGATTCTCTCGTGTAGTCACTCGCGATGAGATCCGTCACAACGAGTATAACCTCAATATACCTCGCTATGTAGACAGCAGTGAGGCGCCCGTCAAGTATGATATCTACTCTACAATGTTTGGTGGTATACCTAATAGCGAGATTGCCGAACTGAGTAAATATTGGGAGGCTTTCCCCACGTTGCAAGAAGAAGTCTTTGCTTCAGAGCAAGATCGCCCCTATTCTACGGTAAAGACGACCGATGTGCTGGAGGCTATCAAGAGCAATGCCGATGTAAAGGACTTTGTCGCACGTTTCCATGCCGCGTTTGATGACCTCAAAAGTGTGTTACGCATTCGTCTTATCGACAATGTAGAGCAGGTGAAGGAAGTTGTTGAGAGCGATATCATTTCCGCCAACATCTTTGCTCGTGCAGAAGGCTTGCCGTTGATTGACAAGTATGCAGCTTATCAGATTCTTGCCGACAACTGGCATGGCATTATGGGTGACGTGGAAATCATCCAAACAGAAGGATACGGGGCATGTAACGTGGTAGAGCCCAAGATGAAGATGGTAAAGGACAAGAATGGTGTGGAGCAAGAAGTACAAGACGGTTTGAAAGGTCGAATCATCCCCTTCGAACTCGTGCAAAAGACTCTCTTCCAAAGTGACCTCGACGCTATAGCTGCATTGCAGGGCCGTCTAGAAGCTATCGATGGTGAACTCGATGCTATCCGTGACGAACTGTTGAGTATGGAGGATACCGATAAATACTTCGATGCTGAAAAAGACAATGCCTTCGTGAAGAAGGAAATTAAAGCTGATTGCAAACCTAAGGCCGACGTCGAGGATGAGGTGAAGGAGCAGCTCAAGGCTATCAATAAACTTTGGGACGAGCAGGATACCAAGAAGAAGCAGATTGTTCAGGCGAAGAGCGATCTCGAAGCGAAGACCATCACTACCATTGAGGCACTCGACATGAAATGCATCAACCAGTTCCTTGAACTAAAGTGGATTGAGCCTATCACATCGGCTATTAATGCCTTGCCCGATACGGCTATACAAAATTTGGCAAACAATATCACAGCTCTGTGCGACAAGTATGCAGTAACATACAACGATATAGAACAGCGCATTGTTGAATCTGAGCTGAATCTTGCCTCGATTATTGAGCAACTTATAGGTGATGAGTTTGCATTAGCTGGATTGTCAAACCTTATCAAGAAGTGATTATGGAACCTAAGATAAGATTTAAAGGATTTAGAAATGAGTGGGAAGCACATACTTTAGACATGATTTGCAAAAAAGCCTCCTCTATTTTATCTGAGAATTCATTGGGAGGTAATCTAGGAAAATATCCTGTATATGGTGCAAGTGGTTACATTCAAAATATTACGACCTATGATTTTGACCGTGAATATGTAGGCCTAATAAAAGATGGCTCAGGAGTTGGTAGAAGTCAACTATATCCTGCATTTTCGTCGATATTGGGTACGATGCAATACATCCTTCCTAAAGATGATACTAATGTTTCTTTTTTATCGTATCTTCTACAAACGATAGACTTT
The DNA here is from genome assembly GCA_045644005.1 of Bacteroidaceae bacterium. Classification (GTDB taxonomy): domain Bacteria; phylum Bacteroidota; class Bacteroidia; order Bacteroidales; family Bacteroidaceae; genus HGM04593. The sequence goes on from JAZRGF010000127.1 coordinate 3,540, forward strand.
TCTATTTATGTCACTGGTTCAAGTATTCCACATATTTATTTCAAAGACTATTGCAAAAAAGTAACTAAAATACCATTAAAAGAGGAACAAAAGAAAATAGCAAACTATTTCAAAAATCTAGATTCGTTCATTCAATCCACCAGTAAGAAGATTGAATCGCTGAAGCAGGTAAAGGCTGCAAGTTTGCAAGCGATGTTTCCACAAGAAGGGGAAACAAAACCTCGCGTACGATTCAAGGGGTTTGAGGGAGAATGGGAGAAAATTACATTTGGGGATTTATTGACATTTGAAAGACCTGATAATTATATCGTTTCAAACGATGATTATTCAGACAAGTATTCTACTCCTGTTTTAACAGCTAATAAAGGATTTATTCTAGGTTATACCAACGAGAAAAGGACCTACAACAATCCATGTGTAATCTTTGACGATTTTACATTAGATTGCAAGTATGTTAATTTCCCATTTATGGTAAAATCTTCTGCATTAAAAATTCTTACTTTGAAAAATCATGAAGAAGACAACATATACTTTGTATATACTCTTTTGAATTTGACAAAAATTGAAAAGTTGGGACATGCTCGACACTATATTTCAGTAGTGCAACCAACTCAAGTTTTAATACCGACAGATAAAAAAGAACAGCAAGCCATTGCCGATTATTTCACCCAACTCGACTCTCAAATCGCCCTCCAGTCGCAACGCTTGGAGAAGTTGAAGCAGATAAAGTCTGCCTGCTTGGATAATATGTTTGTGTAGAATATATAATATTGCCAAACGATATGAAACAATATATTTCGCCTCAATTGCTGAAAACAGCAGAACAACTGCGAGACAGGGTTATTGCCTTGCGACCTTTTCCAGAGGAGACGCTAAAGTCGCTAAGAGAATATTACCGAATTGGATTAACATACTCCAGTAATGCTCTTGAAGGTAACAGCTTGACAGAATCGGAAACAAAGGTTGTTATTGAGGATGGATTAACAATTCAGGGAAAGCCTTTGCGTGATATGTATGAAGCTGTTGGACACGCACATGCTTACGATTTCATTCATACACTTTCTGCAAACAAGCCTTTGGAAGAGAGCGATATCCTTGAACTGCATCGCTTGTTCTACGAGAAGATTGATAGTGAAAAGGCCGGGCATTACCGCACAATGCCGGTGTTTATCAGCGGCAGCAAGTATGCGGTTTCTTCACCTGCAAAAGTGGAGAGTGATATGAAAAAGTTTGTGAAGTGGTTCAACGATAATGAGCACAAATTGCCGACTCCTCAATTTGCTGCACTTGCCCATCAGAAATTCGTATTTATCCATCCGTTTATTGATGGTAATGGAAGAGTTGCACGCCTTATACTGAACTTGGCACTTATCAGAGGAGAATATACGATAGCGCTTATACCGGCCATACTTAGACACGAATATGTGCAGTCTCTTGAATTGTCTCACAAGACTCCGGGAGTTTTTGTGGATTTTATAACTGAGAGAATCATTGCCACACAAATGGATCTGCTCCGCCTTTTGAATGATGGCGGTGTAAATGGCGGCGCAAATGGCGGCGCAAGAGATAAAAGTGGCGGTGTAAATTTAGAAGAATTGATATTTGATGCTATTAAAAACAACCCAGGAATAAACGCGCCATCTATTGCTGAGATGTTACAGAAGAGCTTGAGAACAACACAAAGATACTTAAAATCCCTGTCTGATGCCGGCAGAATTGAATTCCGAGGTGCGTCAAAAAATGGTGGATACCATACTTTATAATACAGCAAATATAAACGACAGTATAAAAAATAACAGATATGCCAGTAGATGTTTTAATTCGTCCATTCTCTAAAGAACTTGATTTTGAACAAGCTCTTGCAGACCTTCTTCCACAACATGGATGGGAGCCACAAGTGATAAAGAATCCTACAGAGGAAATGCTAGTAAAGAATTGGGCTGCCATTATATTCAATAATAACCGAGACATGAATCGTCTGGGAGACTTCCCTTTAACCGATACTGAGATGCAGCAGATTATTACACAGGTAGATAATCTGAAGAATCCATACGAGGTGAACAAGTTCATCAACGGAGGTCAGGTGATGATTAAACGCGACAATCAAGACGACAAGATAAACTATGGTAAAGAGGTGTATCTCACAATCTTCAATGCCAGTGAGATTCGTGCCGGACAGAGCGTTTATCAAATTGTCCGTCAGCCTAAATTCCAAACAAAACACCAATTGGCTTCCAGTCGTCGTGGCGATATGATGCTACTCATAAATGGTATGCCCATCATCCACATAGAGCTGAAGCGTAGCGGTGTTGATGTCACTCAGGCTGTAAACCAGATAAAGAAATATGCGCATGAGGGTGTGTTCTCTCGTGGCATCTTCTCTTTGATACAGATATTCGTAGCAATGACTCCAGAGAAGACGCTGTACTTTGCCAATCCGGGTGAGTCGAAGAACTTCTCCCCCAGTTTCTACTTCCATTGGGCCGATTTCAACAATGAAGAAGTGCATGATTGGAAGCGTATCGGTGCAAACCTCTTGTCTATCCCTATGGCTCATCAGATGGTAGGATACTATACCATTGCAGATGATAAGGATGAGACACTCAAGGTGCTTCGCAGTTATCAGTATTTTGCTACCACTAAAATATGGGAACGTGTTCGTGAGACCAATTGGGACGACCACTACCACAAAGGAGGCTTTATATGGCATACCACTGGTTCCGGCAAGACAATGACCTCGTTCAAATCGGCACAACTCATTGCCAAGGAAAATGATGCTGATAAAGTGGTATTCTTGCTTGACCGTATTGAGTTAAGTACGCAGTCTGTCGATGAGTATCGTGGTTTTGCGAATGCTGATGACAATGTGCTTGACACAGAAGATACCCGTAATCTCATACGAGTTCTTGAAAGTGACGACAAGGATGAGCGTCTTATCGTTACCTCAATACAGAAGATGAGCCGCATCAATGCTGCCAACAATATACCTCAGTCTACAATAGACCGAATCAACAAGAAACGTGTAGTATTTGTTGTTGATGAATGTCATCGAAGCGTTACTGGTTCGGGAAAAGACAGTGGTAGCGGTATGTTGCTTACCATTAAGAATACATTCCCTCGCGCTATTCTATTCGGCTTCACAGGTACTCCCATCTTCGAAGAGAATGCACGCGGAGAAATGACGACAGAGGTCATTTTTGGTGATGAACTTCATAAATACACGCTTGCGAGTGGTATTCCCGATGGCAATGTGTTGGGCTTTGACCTATACCGTGAAGACACCTTCCAAGAACATGATACTCGTGAAGCAGTGGCACTTAGAACTGTTGAAGCGGAATCGTTCGAAGAGATAGAACACGACAAGGAAAAGGTGGAAATCTACAATAAGATTATGACAGAAACTGACATGATTAAGATTGAAGATGAAGCCAAGAGCCTATATCAAACCGAAGAACATCATATGGCGGTTATGCGCAAGATTGTAGAGGAACGTCCTAACTTAAGTCATAATGGAAAGTTCCATGCTATCTTAGCCACCAAGAATATCGCTGAAGCCATTGAGTATTATCATCTGTTCAAAGAGTATTATCCTGAGTATAATGTGACAGCCATCTTTGACGACAGTATTGACAATAATGGTGGTAGTGAGTACAAAGAGGATGCTATCTTGGAAATATTGGATGATTATAACAGGAAGTTTGGAACTTCTTTCCAACAGTCAACATATGCGAAGTACAAGAAGGATGTGGCTAAACGTCTCGCACATAAGATGCCTTATCAGAACCTTGAGAAAAACAAGCAACTCGATATGCTGATTGTGGTAACACAGATGCTCACGGGTTATGACTCAAAGTGGGTAAACACTTTGTATGTGGACAAGTTGTTGCAGTATGTTGATGTCATTCAGGCATTCTCGCGCACTAATCGTCTGTTTGGCCCCGATAAACCATTTGGAGTCATCAAGTACTTTACTCGCCCCAACCGTATGGCAAAGAACATTGATGATGCTCTCGAGCTATATGTAGACCAACCTTTGCTAGTCTTTACAGATAAGTTGGAAGCCAACCTGGAAAAGATCAACCAAGCATACCGGACGATAGAACAGCTTTTCAAGGCTGAGGGTATCGAATACTTCTCAACACTCCCACAGGCAGAAGCTTCAAGAAAGAAATTCGCGAAAGAATTCTGCGAGATGACCAAAAAACTTGAAGCTGCCAAGATGCAGGGATTCCTATGGGAGAAGGCGGAATATGAATTCCAACATAGCAATGGATGGGTTAAACTTAAGATGGAGTTGGATGAGCAGACCTATAAAATCTTGTTAGCTCGTTATCGCGAACTGTTCACAAGCCCTGGAGGTGGAGAAGGTGGTGACGATGATGTCTACCAATTAGAGGCCTATATCACAGAAACCGGTGCAGGAACAATAGATGCAGAGTACATAGACTCCAAGTTTATCAAGTTTGTGAAAAACCTATACACTTCGGGACCAGGAAGTGAGCACGTCAAAGTAGCACAGGCTGAGCTACACAATGCTTTTGCATCATTGAGCCAACGTGACCAACGTACAGCACAGCGCATTCTTCATGACATAGAAAGTGGCGACTTGCGTTTAAGCCCAGGTAAAACAATTTATGATTACATTCTTGATTATCAAAAACGAGAATGTGATCAACAGATACACACATTATCAGAGGCTACAGGTCTCGACATCTCTAAGCTGAAAAGCATTATCAGCAAAGACACCAACAAACAGAACATCAACGATCAGGGTAGATTTGACGAGCTGATAAGGACATTGGATAGGGTTAAGGCGGTTGATTTCCTGAAGAAAGCAACCGGACGAGATGTGCCTAGACGTTTTGTCACTTCTGAAATGTCAAATATAGTAAGACGTTTTATCTTAGACCCGTCAGATAGAGCTAAGATTATCTTTGCTTATCAAAATGAAGATGCCTTGCTTGATGTCAACATACCTGATGAATTACCACAGGAAGAGGAACAAAAGGAAACTCCCGAACAGCAACAACAGCGCAAAGAGGAGAATACACTTTCGATGGATGACATGATGAATAATATACGTTGCTTAGTGAAAAGAGGTCTGTGGAAAATTGAAGGTATGCCACTCACTAATGATATAGTAACGTTTTTCTTCAAAATCCTGACGACTAAAACCATTGCAAGCGTGGATGGAGTCGGTCTTGAGATCTACAAGGCTATGGATGAACTGTTCAGAAGACGAAAAGTAGAGTTTATTGACAAACATATGCATTCGGGTATACTTTCTGTGAAATTTGAAGTTTTCCTCAAGAAAATCTATTATATGCTTCACAACAAAGAAATCCAGGCACAAAATGAAGGTGAGCATGCTACACTTATAAATTGCATCATGGCATTTCCTTGTTTAAAGGGACTTAAGCAGAGTAGCAAAGAGTCAGAACAGAAATTGTACAAATATCTTGAGAAAATACGCCACAACCGCAACACAAGCGAGGGTATAGGTGCTCATGCTTCACACTTGTTGACAGAAGAACAACTTGACGAAAACATAAAAGCATTTACCACATTATACCTTTATGTTACAGGTATGTGTCTTAACGAATTGAGGAAAACAAGATACGAGATTTAATTAATACGCTTGTATCAGATAACAGATTTCAAGTTCTATAATCCTCATGTGTGCGGTGTTGCTGCACACATGAGGATTATTTGCAGGTTCCATTGAGGAGGCCATGTCGCTTGCAAGGGGGAGTGCAGACACCACAAAGAGCGGTTCCGTTATCAAGAACAACGAGCCTGCATGCTACATTGCCGACCGCCGTTTCCGCTCAAAGCACCAGCTTGAGGGGTTGGGCAACACCCACTGTTGGTATGGGGTTGGAAGAGCTGCAGCTACTGTCGGACGCTTTGTGGGTTTTGCAAAAGCGAACCTGCAGCAGACATTCATTGTCACCAACGTGGGCTGCTCAAAGAAGGCAGGCTTCTATCCCGGGGAGATTGCGTACATGTTCGAGACGATTGCCGGCACCCCAATCTGTACCTGTCAAGAAGTTCCGTGAAAAAGATCGCACTTGTGATGTAACATTTGGGATAGATAAGATATATAATGTAGTATATGAGTAACATTTTCAGTACAGACATCGCCCCAGAAAAACAGGGCGCGCCGCTTCAGCAAGACACATTGCTTGAGGCTAATGCAAAGTTCCGTGACGAGATTCTTGCCTTCAGGCCACATGAGTTGTTGAGTGAGTGTAAATAATTTAAAAGGGTATATACTTTGGCATTTTTTGGAAAGATGAAGCACTACTCTGTTGAGAGTATGGATGAGTTGTTGGCTAGTGTCGGGCATCTGCGCCCCTATCTGCGCGTGTATGATGAGAAGGAGAGTATTCTCTTCAACTCAAGAAGCAGGGGCGAGAGCAAGATCCTGAGCAACTTCCACGCATGCAGCGTTCCGCTCCCTTGGAGGGGGAAATTCTTCACCAGTGTCGAGGCCATGATTTTCTATACCTATATTGAGGATAATTGCAAAAACCCAAAGTGGGAGGAGAAGAAGCGCGAGGTGCTGGAGCAGATTCTCAACAGCAAGCACGGGCGTGAGGTGAAGGAAATCAACCGCGAGACAAAGCTCTATAGCAAGGTGCGCAAGGCGACTGTGGAGAGGATTGGTGAGCACAACTGGGACCTCTATGCCTGGAAGGTTGCCTGTGATGCTGTGAAGGTGAAGTATGAGCACTGCCCCGAGTTCCGCCGCTTTGTCGATGCAATCCGCGGCAAGTCCTTCATTGAGAACAGTTGGTGGAAGAAGATTCCTAAGGCCGGAGTGCTGAAGGTGACCGACGAGAACAGCCTCCTCTTTGGCAAGTACATAGGTTGTAACTTCACGGGTGTGGCAATCCAGCGTTGCTTGCAGGAGGATTAAAGGCTGCAGCGGAAATATTTCCAGAACTTTTTTCATCTGTGCAGCACCACTGCGCAGATAGCATTTATCTTTGCACCGTTAAGAGAGAAGAATCATACATATAACATCAATAGAAAGAGAACATGACTAAAGTTGAATTCATCAAAGCTAAGCTGGAGGACGTAAAATTACGTAAGAAACTTGAAGAGGTTGTAGCATCGGTAGACGAGCTTATCCCCGAGTGCGAGGAGGAGTTCGCACAGTTGCAGAAATTCGGGCTATACCCCGCCGAGGAGTGCGTGCCTTTTGTTACAGAAGCCGGAACTCCTTTTTACGCTCTTGACAACATGGCGCTGATACCCATTAATGAGCCTAAGGAGAATTGGATGCACTATGGCGATTTCTGTTTCCGTCAGATCGAAATCATCTACAATATGCCACGAATGGCTAACACCGAAGCGCATGAATGGCTGCGCGACAACCTTCATATGGGCAATATGAAACGCGAAAAGTGCTATGGTTGGGTGGATGCACGCAAAAAGGGAGAATTCAAGTCCAAGTTCCGTGGCAAGGAGCGTGCCGACTGGAAACAGATACAGACCGAATGGATGAAGTACTGCCTTTGCCTGAAGTACCGCGATTTCACAGCCTTCCGCAAGGAGTTGCACTCGACACCACTTTTTCCTGTAGAGGATGCCACAAACACCAACTACTCTTCGAACCTTTTTTGGGGAGCAAGGCTTGTTGAAGTTGATGGCAAGAAATACTACTTCGGCTGCAACGCTCTTGGCAAGTTGCTTGCACAGCTGCGCACCGCAAAGGGCAAGTTGGAGTTTACACTACCC
>JAZRGF010000128.1:0-7666 GCA_045644005.1 Bacteroidaceae bacterium
TGTTGTGAGCCTCCTTGAGCAACTGCTCCTCGAGCTCGATGTCGCGGAATGCGCGGCCTGTCTCGTCGCCTGTTGTTGGCAGATCGTCGTAGTAGTGTGTTGAAGCGAGCTTCACGGTGTGAAGGTTCTTCTCGGCCGATGTACCACCGATAACAAATGCAATGTGGTAAGGAGGACATGCTGCTGTACCAAGGCTCTTCATCTTCTCAACAAGGAATGGAACCAGTGTAGCAGGGTTCAAGAGAGCCTTTGTCTCCTGGTAGAGATATGTCTTGTTGGCAGAACCACCACCCTTTGTAACCATGAGGAACTTGTACTCCATGCCCTCGGTTGCCTCAATATCAATCTGTGCAGGGAGATTACACTTTGTGTTCACCTCGTCGTACATGTTGAGTGGAGCGTTCTGGCTGTAACGCAGGTTCTCCTGTGTGTATGTATCGAACACACCGCGTGAAAGAGCCTCCTCGTCGCAGAAGCCGGTCCACACCTGCTGGCCCTTCTCGCCATGGATGATTGGTGTACCTGTATCCTGGCACAATGGGAGCTGACCCTTGCAGGCAACCTCGGCATTGCGGAGGAATGTGAGAGCTACATACTTGTCGTTGTCGCTTGCCTCGGGGTCGTTCAAAATCTTTGCAACCTGCTCGTTGTGAGCACGGCGCAACATGAACGATACATCGCGGAAAGCTGTGCGCGACAAGAGTGTCAAAGCCTCGGGAGTAACTTTAAGGATTGGTTTACCCTCAAACTCGCCCACAGAAACACCCTCTTTTGTCAAGAGATAGTACTCTGTTGTGTCCTGTCCATGCTGGAACATGTGGGCATACTTGAATTCAGGAATTGCTGCCATAGTTTCAATGGTTTTTATATTGTTAGTATTGTATTTTCGTACTCTTTTAAATCAGTTCATTTTTTGCATCCCAGATTGTCATTTTTCGGGCAGAGCCCTCAACAACACGTCTGAGCATCGCGAAGAATCTATCCAGACACCAAGATCCTTCACTACGTTCAGGATGACAATGCAATGCGCTTTTTAGTCATTTACTTCCTCGTCGTAAGTTTGGTACAGGAAATCATTATAAGGATACTTCTGCACGTGCAGTTCACACACCTTCTTGTAAATGACATCCTTGAGGTTCTCAATATTCTGTTTCTCACGCGCCGAGATGAACAGGCAGTTATCGGCAAGCTTGTTCATCCAAGTCTCCTTCAACTCATCAAGTGTGATGTTCTCCTTTGTTTTTGGAGTGAGGTCATCCTCCTCTTTCTGCACATAGGTAAAGGCATCTATCTTGTTGAAGATTACCATCAATGGCTTGTCGCCGCACTTGAGGTCGGCAAGTGTCTTTTCAACCACCTCAATCTGCTCCTCGAACTCGGGGTGCGACACATCCACTACGTGCAGCAGCAAATCGGCCTCGCGCACCTCGTCGAGTGTCGATTTGAACGACTCCACAAGGTCGGTAGGCAACTTGCGGATGAAACCTACGGTGTCAGAGAGCAGGAACGGCAAGTTCTCGATGATTACCTTGCGCACTGTGGTGTCGAGTGTTGCAAAGAGTTTGTTCTCGGCAAAGACCTCGCTCTTGGCAAGCAGGTTCATGAGTGTCGATTTACCCACGTTGGTGTAACCTACCAATGCCACGCGGATTAGTCGTCCGCGGTTCTTGCGCTGTATGCTCTTCTGCTTGTCAATCTGTGCAAGCTGCTCTTTCAAGAGCGACATGCGGCCAAGGATGATACGGCGGTCCATCTCAAGCTGTGTCTCACCCGGACCACGCAAGCCCACGCTACCGCCCTTTCCGCTACCGCCGCCGGAACCACCACCCTGGCGTTCAAGGTGGGTCCACAGACGCTGCAGACGGGGGAGCATATATTTGTACTGCGCAAGCTCAACCTGTACCTTTGCGTGTGCAGTCTGTGCACGCATGGCAAATATATCAAGGATTAGCGATGTACGGTCTAAAATCTTTATCTTGATTTCCTTTTCAATATTGCGTATCTGCTTTGCCGACAACTCGTCGTCGAAGATAACCATACCAATCTCATCATCGGTATCCTTGAGCATCTCCACATAGTCGGCAATCTCCTTTAGCTTACCTGTACCCACATATGTAACAGGGTGCGGATGGTCAATGCGCTGTGTAAAGCGCTTCACGACCTCGGCACCGGCTGTCTGCGCAAGGAATTCGAGCTCATCGAGATACTCGTTTGTCTTGCGCTCGTTCTGTGTGGCGGTAATCAATCCCACCAGAATGGCGGTCTCTTTCTTAGTTGTCGATATAACAAATTCTTTCATCTAAATATATTTTACGCGAATATACGAATAAACGAGCGAGAAATAACAAGTTTACTTGATTATTTTTCAAAGCGAGTGCAGAAGTATATGCACCGTAGGTGAATGATAGGAATATTTTGCAGAAAAATAGTTATCATTGCATTATAAATATTACAAGAATGAAAAAGATACTGTTCACCCTACTATTGCTTTCCTTGCCTATCATGACAAAGGCAACCGGACAGATGGCCGAAAGCCTGCTGATGAATGGTAAATATTGGCAACTCTATTACTGCCCGATAGAAACCGACAGGGAACTGAGTGAAAAAATAGCAAAAGCAATTGAGTCACTGCCAGAAACGATAACCGAGGACAGCATTGAATGGGAAATATCACACAGCAGCGATTTATGGAGGAACTACATTGCAGAATGGGAAATCAAGGAGAACAGATTATATCTGCGTGAAGTCGGGGTACAATATTTCCGAGAAACGGAAGATTTTTGCGAATGGAGTTTTTTCGCTTTGGACGAAGAGACACTCAAGGATATTTTTGCACCATATTACACAACTGAGGGTATATGCGCATCGTGGTTCTGCGACACCATGCGCGCAGGCAGAGGTGAAGAGATATGCTACCAGCATATGGCCTTTGCAAGGCACAATGAGAATGAATGCCTAATAGTTGTCGACAACGGAATTGTCAAAGAGATAACCCAGTACAACAATTACCACAAAGAGGGGGTAGCACCGTTTGATGTTTGCAAAGCACTGGCCGAGAATTTCCCTTGGGAAAAATTCCCCGAATATGAAGAGACACGTTTCTTCTTGCGGTTCTGCGACTACATCATTGATGAGAACGGCGTACTACAGGATTGCAATGTGCAATGCCTAAGCCCCGATGAGTATGAATCAATGTCCCAGGATTCTCCATTAATAATGACCGTCAAGGCTGTATTGAAGGATTTGAAGCCCTGGCCGGTATGGTACATTAACGGTAAATTTGAGACAAGATACCTTAATTGGACTTTCCCCTTAAAGAAAGGAACCAAAGCCCCGGATGACAAATTGGGGAATTTAAAAAAATGGACACATTAAAAAGCCTTACATTATCACAGCTCTGTAGCACCCGCCGGCAACAGCCTTGACAAGGCCTTTCATCTCCATTTCAAAAAGCAACGGCAGGAGCCTGTTTATTGGGATGTTGAGCTGCACAACCATCTGGTTTACCTGCAGGCCATTGCTATTCTCGCGCAAGGCGGTCATTACAGCTGTTTCATCGGGCGAGAGGTCGGGGAAAAGTTCGGTCTGCAACTCCTCGGCACTCTTTTTCTTTGCGGCGATATCCCAATTCATTGCCTCCACAAAGTCATAGGCACTGGTTATGAGTGCAGCCCTGTTACGGCTGACAAGTTCGTTGCAGCCCTGCGAATATTTGTCGTTTACCCTGCCAGGGAAGGCAAAACAGTCACGGTCATATCCCAAGGCAAGCGATGCCGTGACAAGCGAACCACCCTTTGACGCCGACTCCACTACAACAGTTGCATCGGCCATGCCGGCAACAACTCTGTTTCGCTGCAAGAAGTTTGAAGGAAAAGGTTCTGTTCCGCTCATGAATTCTGTGAGCAGGCCGCCGTTCTCAAGCATCTGCTTTGCGGTGGCGCGGTGGGCACCGGGATATATGCGGTCGAGACCATGAGCCAACACACCAATGGTTGGCAAGCCGGCTTTCAGTGCCGCACGATGGGCACAGACATCAATACCGTATGCAAGGCCGCTTACAATGAGTGTATCGGGGGCAAAGCGCGCAAGGTCGGCAACGAAATTCTCGCACAGAGCCTTGCCATATTCGCTGGCATGGCGTGTACCCACGATGGACACAATGCGGCGGGCATTGAGATCGGCATTGCCCCGCGAGTGCAGCACAAGCCGAGCATCGGCACACTCGGCAAGACGGCGGGGATAGGCTTCATCGCCAAAGCATATAAGCTTTATGCCTTTCGACTCAATGAACTCCATCTCCTTCTCGGCAAGTTCCACCAGCGAGCGGTCGCACAACAGCTGACGCAGGCGGGGTGATGCGCCGGGCACAATATCGCCAATGTTGTCGCCATTCTCAAGCAGTTCTTTTGCACTGCCAACGGTTTCAATGAGTTCCCTAATAAGAGCAAGTTGCGGCACCTGCACCCTTGAGAGCGCAAGCATCGCAACCTGTTCATTGATTATATTTGCAGCCACAGCTGTTATTTCAAAATTTCGCAGAAGGTAGCATCCTTCACATATTTAGCGAACTCCAAGTCGCCCATAGCCTTCTTTGCCAATGATGGGTCAAGCTCTACAGCCTTCTTCAATCCATCATACACAAAGCCTACGTTTGATATACGCGCACCAAGTACAGCCTTGATGTAGTAGGTAACGGCATCGGGGTTCTCCATATCCTCGAGTGTCTCGCGTGCTGCCACATAGTTCTTGTTGAGAACCTGAGCAAGCAATGCGCTGTTGGTGTTCTTACCCTTGAGCAATGCTGCAGCACGGCCATACTCGCCCTGCGCAATGTAGAGGTTACCAAGCGCCTCGTCACCGGCCTTTGCATCGGCACCTTTTGCCATAAAACCCTCGGCCTCGGAAACATTTCCCTGGAGCAAATCAAGGTAACCAAGGTTAACCATCACCTCGGGAGCAGCCTTTGACACGCTCTCGGCCTTTGCAAAGTAGCTCGATGCGGTGCTGTAGTCGCCCTTATTGTAAGCCATGACACCAAGGTTGTTGTATGCACGGTAGTCATTGGGATAGAGTCTGATTGCGGTATTGAAGATATCGGTACGCTCAGCCTCTTCATCGGTGAGAATAGCCGAATAGAGAATCTCCTCCAATGAGAGCTCCGATGGGTCTGCAGCATACTGCGCCTTTATCTGTTCATCGGAACGGCCGATAATCTGATAGTTCAATGTAACACGTGCGCGGCGCAACTTTGGAAGTATCTCATCTGCAAGCTCTGCATAGACCGAAGATATATTCTTTATCTGCTGCTCACGCTCCTCGGGGTCGGTGTACATGGAGAGCAAACGGAGAATGAGTTCCTTGTCGGGGAGGTTTGACTTTGAAACGAGTTCTTTGAAACCTTCCCAGTCCTCGGCAGTGTACTCACTGTCGACATAACCATCGAGCTTTGCATCCTTCAGTTCCTTTTTCATCTGCTTGGCAGTGTTGATCTCACGCACAACGGCAATACCGTCATTGGGCATCACACCACCGTCGGGCGATGCGTATGCAGATACCTTGATTTCATCGAGCACCTTGTTCTCAAAATCGGTAGCCACATCCTTCAAAGCCTTTCTGAACTCCTGCATCTCGGTGCTGTTAAGCTCCGAAGCACGGAGATTTGCCTGCTGGATAAGGAACATGATGTTTGCCTCCTTTGCCTGCTTGATGACACGCTGGAATGCATCCTCGCCCACTGCGATGTTTGCTGTAGTTGCAGTTTGGCGATAGAGCTGCGATGTCGCTATGCAGCCATCGGCAACCTTCACCTCGGGAACAGCCTTTGTCTTGCCACCCTTGTTGATGACGAAACGCAGATAGAGCTCGGCATCCTCCATTTCGGGAACATAGTCGTACTGGATTTTCATTCTGAAGCTACCGCCATTTTCGTAAGAGATAGCGCGATCATTGCCACGCACCTTCTCGCCCTGGAATGTAACAGGCTCCGACATAGCCTCGCCACCCTCGTATTTGAGTACAGGAGTAATTGTCAACACCGACTTCTTATTGAAGAACTTGGCGGGGAAACGGCCGTCGATTGTAGCGGGAATTTCACTGCCGACAACCTCCAGCACACCCGGAGTCACGGTAAAATACTCCGATTTCATACTCTTCATCTTTGAGCTGCATGAGCTCAACATAACAGCTGCCATAACAAGCAGCAAAGAAAATTTCTTAAGCATTAAGATATAATTTATTATTTCGTTTTGACGTATAACGCGTACACGCGGTCATAATCCTTGCAAAGTTAACGCGACAAATCCAATTATCAAAAAAAGAGCGGCACGCAAAGCGCTTATTTTACATTTTTTGCATTTTGCAGTTGCGCGGATGGTGAAGTATTATCTCCTCACGCAGGCGCGCACGGTCGATGTGGGTATATATTTCGGTGGTTGAGATACTCTCATGCCCAAGCATCACCTGTATCACTCGCAAGTTGGCACCACCCTCGAGCAGATGGGTTGCAAACGAGTGGCGGAAGGTATGCGGACTCACATTCTTTTTGATACCCACACGCTCTACAAGCTCTTTTATGTGATGGAACACCGTTATGCGCGACAGCGGCTTCTTCAAGCGCTCGCTTATGAATACATAATCCTCGAAGCCGCGTTTTATGGGAATCCGGCTGCGGTCGACAAAATAGGCTTCCAGTTCGGCAATGGCACGCGATGAAATGGGAACAAGGCGCTGTTTGTCGCCCTTGCCGGTAACGCGGATGAACTGCTCCTTGAGGTAGAGGTCGGATATGCGCAGCGAGCAGAGCTCCGACACACGCAAGCCACAACTGTAGAGCACCTCGATGATAGCCCTGTTCCTTTGCCCCTCGGCGGTGGCAAGGTCTATCGCATTTATCATATCATCTATCTCCTGCAGGGTAAGTACATCGGGCAGGCGCATACCGATTTTTGGGGAGCGCAGCAGACTGGTGGGGTCGGCCCCGATGTAGCCATCCAGTTTTAGGAAACCATAGAACGAACGAAGGGATGAAATTATACGTGCCTGCGAACGGGCATTCACACCCACATCGGCCATTGCAGAGAGGAACTCACGCAGGTCGTCGAGCGTGACAGCGAGCAGGCGGTCCACATCGCCAAAGAACAGCAGCAGCTTGTTCACATCGCCCATGTATGCATCGACAGTGTTGGGCTGCAGCGACTTCTCGAGCTGCAGATATATGCGGTAACGCATCAAGGGCGATTGTGATTTCCTGTTCATTGACGGCAAAGTTTTCTAAATGCGAAGTTACAAAAAAGAGCATTGGTATTGACTTTGCATAACTAAATAAATATCTTTATGGCACAAAAAAACATATGAAAAACGAACTGCACTATCTTAAGTGGAAGCCCGGCATGCATGAAGGCAAGAATGTGAATGTAATGTTCGCTTTGCCCATAAGTTTCAAATTAAGGTAACGATTAAACAGGGATTTCCGTCATTTGTTGCAATATTTGGTGAAGTTTGATTAAGAATCTTTGAGTATCAAACTATTAAGAAGAACTTGCATGAGAATGGGCAATGGATAAGAAATTGCTAACTTGTTTTGTTACACTATATTCCTCATGCTTTTCAAATAACTCTTTACAAAGTGCAAAGGTAATAATTTTATGGAATTATTGGGAATTATTAT
>JAZRGF010000129.1:0-2520 GCA_045644005.1 Bacteroidaceae bacterium
CAGATACATTGTCTGCTGTGGACCAATGCCCCAGAACTTGCCGAGTGACTTGCCGTTTACCCAAACGGCACCCTTGCCCCAACCTGTCATGTCGACAAAGGTATCGCCTACCTTGTCAATGGTGAATGTGCCACGGTAGAAACCGGGGAGGTTACCCTCGTAACGCAGGCGTGGGAAGCGGAAATCCTTTACATCGGCGCGGTGCAATGGCAGGCCGGTTGTTGTCCAGCCTGTGAGTTCCTCGCCATTGAAGAGCACGCGCTTGGTGATACCCTTGAGGTTGTTCACAAGGTCTTTGCCATAGTTTACGCGGCCGCCGTTCTCAACAAGAATTTCAAGAACTGAGTTAGGCCCGGTAACATCCAGTGCAATGCTGTTCTGATGGAAACGACGGTCAATGCTACCCACTACCTTGCCATTGAGGATTACAACGGCATAGTCGCGCAATTCGTCAAGCACCAGTTTACCGCTGTCGGGTTTAGCAATAGTTGTCTGATAATGCAAATAGCCATAGTCCTGCATCATTGCCTCAAAGGTGAGCGGTTGCTCGGCCTCTACCCTCTTGCCGTATGCCACTGACAACGGTGCCCACTCTGTGAGTTCCACGGGAGCGAATGTTGTAGTAGGGTTATCGGCTGGAACGGGTGGCAATACCTTGCCCTCGGGCAGGTTCTTTTGGATAACCTCGCGGAATGCGTGGTACTTTGGATAGGCATTTCCATACTCGCCAAGCGGTGCATCATAGTCGTAGCTTGTGGGCTGTGGCTCGTAAGAACCGTTGTTGGTATTTGCACCGTTGGTGTAGTGAAAGTTTGTTCCGCCATGGAACATATATATGCTCACTGACACATCGTTCTTGAGCATCCAGTCAAGCTGCTCGGCAGGGCGCTGATAGTTTACAGCCGAATGTGGCAAGCCCCAAACATCGAACCAAGCGCGATAGAACTCTGCCACAAAGTATGGGCCACCGGGCCAGTAGCGGTCGATTGTGCGCATGATATCATCGCCCACCGCACCGTTCACAGTTGGGAGTATGCCGGGGATATAGCCATTGGGCATCTGTCCCGAACCGTCACAGGTCATCAATGGAACATTGAAACCGGCATTCTTTATAAGTTCGGCCATCTTGCCAAGATATACCTTGTCGTTGCTGTATGAACCATACTCATTCTCAACCTGCACCATGATGATGTTGCCGCCATTGGTAACAGTGTGCGGTGCAAGTTGCTCGCCCAATGCGTTCAGGTAGCGTTCGCAAGCAGCAAGGAATGCAGGATTGTCGCTGCGCCAAACAAGTGACGAGTCGTTCTGCAACCAATAGGGGTAGCCGCCAAAGTCAAACTCGGCACACACGTATGGACCGGGGCGCAGAAGGACAAAAAGCCCCTCCTCGGCTGCAATCTCAACGAAGCGGGCGATATCGGCCTGACCTTCAAAATTGAACTCTCCGGGTTGTGGCTCGTGCACTGCCCAGAAGACATAGGCCGAGATGGTGTTCAGACCCATGGCCTTGGCACGCTGCATACGGTCGCGCCAATACTCTACCGGAATACGTGGGTAATGCATCTCACCACAGATGAGCTGCACCTTCTCGCCGTCATAAAGGAACTTGCCATCCTTCACCTCGAATGTATGTTTCTGTGGTGCACAGCTGCCAAGCAGCATTGCCACAGCAAGCAACATGAATAGGAGTGTTTTTCTCATAACTGATATTTATGGTTAGTATTATTATATAATAAGGTAATACATTGAATTCCACCTGGCATATTGTCATTTCGACGATTGCAATGAGGAGAAATCTCTTTCACATGTGTTTTAGAGATCCCTCGTCGCTATGCTCTGTCGGGATGACAATCTTCGTGACAATGTCATATCGACCGTATGGGAGATATCTCTTTCATGCAGTTTTAGAGATCCCTCGTCGCTACGCTCTGTCGGGATGACAATCTTCGCGGCAATGTCATATCGACCGTATGGGAGATATCTCTTTCATGCAGTTTTAGAGTTCCCTCGTCGCTACGCTCTGTCGGGATGACAATCTTCGCGACATAGTCACTTACAAGTGGTTTATAATATAATAAAGTATTATCTGTGATAAAGATAATCAAATCCGCTATGATAAAAAAATATGGTGGTCTGTTTTTTACAAACAATGCATTGGAAGCTGTAACATTTCCGTGTTCCTCCCCTCCGTCACTGCGTGACACCTCCCCTCCAGGAGTGGAGGAGTTATTTTCGCGATATTTTGGCTCAGTCGCAAAAAGGTGTGGATAATCCGGTTTGCTTTAAGTTTGGGATATAGCTTATTGATGTATTGAATTAACAGCCATTTTAACTTCTTTGAAATTGCTTTCGCTCGCTAACACATAACATTCCGCCCTTGGCGGGGAATTACCTTTGCGAAGAAGATTCATTGACGTACCCTATGCATTATAGTGCGTACAATGGTAATATTTTAAAACCGGCACCATCAAAATCACAGCGAACAGCCGGGCAAGCAGAGGAAACAGGACAAAATTT
>JAZRGF010000130.1:0-2117 GCA_045644005.1 Bacteroidaceae bacterium
CCAAATAGAGGAACGGTTCTATTCCACAAAAAGAGTTGGTTCACTCTCCGTCTTCCTTTACATCAGTTAAACATCATAGGCAAATATAATCATTCTACTTTATCTTTCTTTTCTTGCGCAAATCTAAGGTTAAAGAGGAGGGGGACCGCTTGCGGTGGAGGAGTTTATAACATACCTCCAAAGCTAACTTCTAAAAGAATACCGGCACCATAAAAAACACAGCAAACAGCCGTTCAGGCAGTGGAGGAGAACAAAAGTTGTTTGAGCGCTGGAAAGCAGCATTTTATCATTACACCACCTCCCCGGCAGCATCGACCCAAGAAGAGCCACTCCACCAGACAGGTTTACCCAAGGAGGAGTCGAAGAAACAGGTACCTAAAGAGGGGGGCGAGGGGCGCTCCTCACTATACCCGCCAAGCGGAGCATCAATATCGCGCCATCCACCCAGAAAGCCTACACCACCCGAGCGTTTCTTAAGGGATACAGAACCGTCGAGAGCAAGAGCATACTTGAACTGCGAGACAGATGACATTGTATTTATTGAGCCGGCAGCTACAGAGTTATTTATGACAACCATCATAAAGGTCTCAATGGAGGAGTCGGAAAAATATATGCCGCTATAGATGCCGCTGTCGGTAAAGCTGTCGAGCGAGCCCACCTGTCCCACATCCACAGTAGAGAGCATACTGCCCCATACGCCCCACGACAATCCCGAAGCATCGCCCGTGGCTGTACGTATATGAAGGTTACCGGCAGCACCCGCCCTGTCGGAGAGGAGAAGCATCTGCGTGATACACCTGCATCCGTTGCTTGCCGTGCTATCCACTACAATAAGCGTGGCAGCTACAGTGCGCCCGGGTCCGGCATTGGGGATGGGCAGTCCATCGTCGATATTAAGATGCTCACCGTTGATTATATAACAGCCCGGTGCAACAAAGTTGTCTATATCCGACTCGGCACCCCACAGAACAGTGTGCCCCGATATTTTCCTTGAGATATCCTTTGCCAGTGCTGTCTCGCGCTCCACAGCGCGCAGCGCCTCATAACTTATGGCATCGCTGTTGTCGTCAACTGCCGCCCCTACTGCTGCAACAGCCTCACGAAGCAGTTTCTCGGCATTTTGTGCCCTGAATATCTCCTGCGACAATGACTGCTGAAAATTATTTGAGAACTGCGACATACTTGCCGATGCGCTTGAACTTAATTTTATTCTTTTCTTTCCCATAGTAATATTTTTGCCTGCAAATGTAGGGTGTACAACGCCCCGATCGGTTGTAGAATTGACAAATTAATAAGCAATATTTTTACATATTGCACCAAAAGATTAACTTTGCAGCATAATTATAAGATGCTTCTAAATATATGAGGAAAATATTTGCATTGTATATCCTGTCGGCAATAAGCATCATTGCCTATGCGCAGGAGCTTGACTACAAGATAGAGTTCAACGGAGCGGCATCGGAAGGAGGTTACACACCCTTCTGGCATATCAGTAACCGACAGGGCGTTGGAAGCACGAACCTGAAGAGCGGCTATGCACGTGCTGCACTCACAGGAGGCAACAATGTGGGCACAGAGTGGCAAGTAAACTACGGTGCCGACTTTATTGTAGCCCATAACCACACATCAGAGGTATATGTACAACAGGCCTTTGCCGATGTGAGCTGGAGAAGATTCACATTGTCGATGGGACAGAAAGAGCGCTGGAGCAACTTCAAGAACCACCGGCTTACAACGGGAGGACTCATTGAGAGCGGCAATGCACGCCCCATCCCTCAGGTGCGCTTCGATATTCCCCAATATTGGGATATATTCGGGACAAAAGGATGGTTCACCGTGAGAGGACACATCGCATACGGATGGTTCACCGATGAGGATTGGCAAAAGGGCTTTACCGCACCCGAGGACGAGCGTACGACAGGTGTACGCTACCACTCGAAAGCGGGATACTTCAAGATAGGCAACGAAAAGAAATTCCCTTTCACATACGAGTTCGGACTGGAGATGGTTGCACAGTTCGGAGGAACAGTATATAACCGCGGGAATAAGCCGGGAGAGAATTACCATAACCCCTCGGGGCTGAAGGACTATGTTATGATATTCTTTATGAAAAGCGG
>JAZRGF010000131.1:0-6082 GCA_045644005.1 Bacteroidaceae bacterium
CATTCACAAGGTTCGCATCGGTATATGGTTTCCAAGCGTAGCGCACGCGGTGGGCTTCACGCTCTATTATTATACGGTTGCCCTTGAACTTTACCTCGGTCTTTGCATCGACCTCGCTGAATGGACCTGTCTTGTCGGCAACCTCCAGACCTCTCAACGCATTGCCGTCGCCGGTATTCAGTTCGGTCGCATTTTCGAACTCTATGACGGTTCTGCCGTTGAAACTGAACATTCTTTTAGGCGTTGGGCCGTGCTGTGCCACGTGGGTCATTCCGTATGTCTGGTTCAGCGCAAGGCGTGCAAGACGCTCACCAACAGGCGCTTTCTCCTTTGGATGCACATCCCATGGGTCTCCCTTATCGCTCGATACAGCAAAGTCGCAGTTTGGTATTTCGGCAGCCAAACGGCGCTGTGAGTCGCGGAAATGTGGCCACGACGGGCGGTTTATGCTCGATAGCTGAACAAAGTAGAACGGCATTTCGGGGTTGTTCCATGTCTTGCGCCAACTCTCAATGAGGGTGGGGAATATTACCTCGTGCAACTCCACATTGTGTGCATTTGACTCACCTTGGTACCATATTGCTCCCCTTATTGGATAACCGGCTATCGGCATTATTCCGTTCTCATAAAGGAAACAAGGCTCGTATGGGTGGCGCTGCATGTTGTTGCTGCTCTTGGCAATGTTCTTCTTTGCACGGCCACGGCACCAGTCCTGTATCATGTCGTTTTCCTTCCAGTTGTAGAGTATGTCAACCAAAACAGGGTGGAACTCAAGTGTATGTCGGTCGATGTACGCCTCGGCAGGTGCACCGCCAACGGCGTTGCATATGAGTCCCACAGGAACGCCAAGCGAGTCGGCAAGCATTGCTCCAAAATGGTAGGCAATGGCCGAGAAATCCTTTACATTCTGTTCGTTCTGCAACTGCCAGGTGGTGGGGCGGTAGTAGTCGTGATTGTTGAGTGCCACAAGGCTTGCCGAATCCCATTCAACGTTGTCGGTAAAGACGCGTGGCTTCATATCATAGATGCGTATGTCCTTGCCCTTTACATTTGCAAGGCTCTGCTCAATGTGTGAGCTCTCCTTTACCATGAATGCCATGTTCGACTGTCCCGAACAGAGCCATACCTCTCCTATGACAAGGTTCTTGTATTCTATCTTCTCTTTGCCACATTCAACGGTCAGTTTATAGCTCTTGCCGTCGGCCTCCATTGGTGTGAACCTTACCTTCCAACTGCCATCCTCTGCAGCTTTTTTGATGATTCTCTGCTTGCCGAACCTTACAGAGACCTCTTTGCCGGCATCGGCAGTTCCGCTTACAACGAAAGGCTTGCCTTGCTGCACAACCATGTTGTCGCTGTATATGGCAGGCAATGACAAGCCGCCGAAATCGTCGGTTATTGCCGAGTATACCTGCTTGGCAATTATAGTGGCTCCCTGCTCATTGGGGTGCAGTGCATCGGGCATCAGGTCGGGGCGGTTGTATAGGTAACGGCTTAGGTCTATCAGCTTAAAGCCTCCGTCCTCTGCAATATCTTCAATGACATCCTGAATCTGCCGGTACCAGTCACGTGTTCCACTCTTGAAACGGCGGTGCCAATGGAAAATGGGGGTCATGCGGCAGACGTAGACCTCTACTTCGGGATTTTTCTCGCGCAAAGCTTTGATGATGTTCATGTAGTCGCCATAGAACTCATCGCGGTAGTTGGGCCAGTTGCGCGGGTCGGTGTCGTTCAGTCCCAAATGGATAACCGCAATATCTGGCACGAATTCAAGCGCAGCTGTGTACTCGGGCAAGTTGATGTACGGGCGGTGTCCCTTGCTCAAAAGGGTGGCACCCGAGTGACCGAAATTGCGTACTTCGTACTCCTCGCCAAGCATTTGCTGCAATTGGGTGGGGTATGATGTCTCGGCAGGGTTCTTGTGTGTCATGCCGTAGGTAACACTGTTGCCGATGCAGGCAACCTTGATTTTTTTCTGCGCCTCTCCAATGAGTGGGAGTATGGCGAGCAGTAGTATCAGCAGTTTTTTCATTGTTTGTATGTTTATAGTATATCTGTGCGAATTTAATGATTTTCTTTTGTTAATGTAACGCAGCTTCGTTATTTTTTGAAATTTACCGTTATATAATAAAACGTGAGCGCCATGGCGCTCACGTTTGTTGCTTAGGTTATGATTTTTCTTGTCAGAAACCGTTGCTGAACAGGTCTACCATCCATAGGCTGCAGGTTGTAGCGTGGTCGACAGGGAGCTGCGACTCTTGCAGTGTGACGATGTCGGCTCCGAAGGCCTCAAGGATAGCAAGGCTGTTCTCCTGCGGAACAACCGCGTCGAACGGTGAATAGTGCAGTTTCATTGGGTGAACGGGCGCCCAACCTTTTGTCAGGTCATTCTTCTCAAGGCATTGGTAGAACGCTTTGCATATTGGGGATTCCTTGTCCAGCATTGCTGGCCTAAGGATGTCTGTAAGGTATATCTCGTTGTCGGCAAGAGACTCGTCGACAGTTTTTCTTACCTTTTCTATGAATACCTGGTTGATGGCATCCGTGTTATGTGCCTTGCCCGCAAGCATAGTCTCAATCTCGTCCTTGGCTGCGAGATAGTTCTGTGAGTAGACCATCTCCTAGGTGAAGCCCTTCATGATGTCGGGGTATGAGTCGAACATTGTCTTCATGACCAATGGGAAGACAACCGGGTATGCAACTTTTCCGTCAGCAATGTACTTGGCAATGGTTACGGCAGGGCTATACGGGCCTGATGAACAATTGCTTGCTGTAAAATTCCATTTTGTGGCAAGCTCCAAGTGTGTGTCCAGGTACTTGTGTACGGCAATGGCGTTGCCGGCACCCTGCGATGCACCGGCAAGGTAAAGCTTCCAATCGAGGGACATGCCACATTTGCTATATTGGTTGAAGAGGTCATATCCGTATGTAAGAGCATCGATTGAGTTGATGGCGCAAACGTCATGGTTAAGGTATGGGTGGGGCAACTCCTTGGTTATGCCGTAGCCAATATAGTCGGGCATGATGGTGAGGGTGTTGCCTGTGATGAACATCTCAAGAGCGTATGAGTTGCTTGGAGCCTCGGCGTCACTTGTGATGGTGTAGTGCTCCATTAAGCAGATGTTCTCGGGCTTGAGGTCGTTCCACACTCCATTGTCGAAGTAACCCAACCAGAACGCAACAGCCGAAAGGGTGAGAGGCTCGCCGTTCACACCGGTACTGGGGTACAGATAGGTAATCTTGCGGAATCCAATATTGATGTCGGGGTTGTCCAATTTCTCTCTCAGTGCACTTTCGCGCATGGAGAAGGCTGTTTCCAATGGCTATTTGAAAGCTGCATATTCATCGGGGATGCCGGCGATGAAAAAGTTCATTGGAACCTGGATGTCATTTTTTACTTCGTAGGAGTCGCCTGCCTCGGGTTCGTTGCCCGGAAACTCCTGGTTGTTGTCGGGGTCGCATGCTGTGAAAATCGACATCATCATAAGGATGATGGGAAGCATGTAGAAAATCTTTTTCATGTGTCTGTGATTTTTGTTTTAATTTATCTGTTAGGACAACCGATGAGTGCGCTGGCACTCATCGGTTGTCTGAATTTACTTTATGAAAACTTTCTTGCCGTCAATGATGTACAGACCCTTTGTAGGGTTGTTGACGCGGCGGCCCTGAAGGTTTTTGGCTTTGACAATGCCGTCTGTTCGCAACCCAAGCGGTATAACCTCCGGCTATACTACGCTTGACAAGATGCTGCCGGCATTGTCTAAACTATTTACGACCTTATTTTATAAATACCTTCTTGCCATCTACAATATACAGGCCTTCTTTGGGGTTCACTACCTTGCGGCCCTGAAGGTCGTAAATACCTTTCACCTTTCCGTCTTCACCTTTCACCTCTTCAATAGCTGTGGGGTTGGTAGACTTGATGGGGTAGAATGGTGTATTGTCACTGAACTTGTATCTGCCGTTGCTTGCCCAGTCGAGCGAGAAGCGTACAAAACGCATAGTGAAGCCGCCGAACACGCCGTTCTCCTCATAATATACACCAAGTGTTCCGTCGGGGAGCACAACTGCTGCGCTGTAGGCTGAGCCGATTGGGCAGATGGTCTTTGGTGTGCCGAATGTTGCACCCTCGTCGGTTGAGAGTGCGATGCTCACATTCTGGCGGCTGCCGCTGTATGGTAATGTCTGGAACGCTATGTCCCATGCGTTGCCCTCAACAGTTGAACACCATACCATATACTCGCCGTCGCATGCGTTGCCCGAGATACCGCTTGTGAAGCGGGTCTGTGAAGGCAAGTGCCATGTTTCGCCGTCGTTTGATGTGTAGTTGTAGTAGTTGTATCCGCTTGAGCGTACGCTGATGGCAAGGTCGCCATTGTTGCGCTCAAGTGTCTTTGGCTCATCGGCACCGCTTGTGCCGCTTGTGCCGCTCACGTACCAGCTCTGGCCGCCGTCCTTGCTCATGAAGAAGTAGAAATGCTGGCTGTTGTCGGCCTGGCGGTTCACGAAACTTGAAACGAGTGTACCGTCTCGCTTCTGCAAGGCTGCACCAGAACCCGAGAATCCGCTCTTCCATGTCTTAGTGTCGGGGTTAGAGCAGTTTGCACCAAAGAGGTCGTCGGTGTGGTCAACAGGTGCTTCCCATGTCAAACCGCCGTCGCGGCTGATGATAGTCTTCCAGCGTGGAGGCTCAGCTGCTGTTCCTGCAAAGAAACCGTGGCCGTATGTTCCGGCACTGGTCATAATACCCACAATCTCACCGTTGTCGCGGTTGGTTACGATTGATGCATCGCCGTGTCCATAGTCACCGCCGGTCTCTGCTGTTCCGGCAACAGTCACCGGGTCGCTCCATGTACGTCCGTTGTCCTCGGAGTACTGTGCCACGAGGTAGCAGTGGCTTGGGAGGTCGCTGTTGTGGTGCTTGCGGTCATCGGTGAGTGTTACAAGGCGCTTGCCGTCCTTTGTTACAGTAATTGCCGGGATGCGGTAGTAGAGCGAACCCTTGTCCATTGGCATGAGCACAGCACCCTCGGAAAGGAATATCGTCACGCCGTGTGCAGGGTTGCCGTTGTTCTCGGCAATCTCTTTGCCGTCGATGGTGTATGCAGTGATTCTGGCATCAACGGTGTTGCCCTCTTTTGCAGTCTCGGCAATGTCGTATGTAATCCACAGGTAGTTGTCACCGGGAACCAATGTCTTGCTGCCTGTGATTGTAAATGTGCCGTCAGCTGCAAGTGTAACGGTCTGGCCGAACTGCACGCCGTTCTCCTCGCGCCATGTCATCTTCTTGTCCGGGTCAACGAACAATTCGCGTGAGTTTGTTGCAAAATATGCCTTGATGTTTGTGATGTCGTTCTTGTCTGTTCCGCTGAATGAACCCTTCACACCCTGGAACTCAACGCTGCCATCGAGCCCGCCTATGCGTAGAGTAGAGCGCACGATTGGCTGGTTGGTGTTGCCGATACCTGTGCTCACCTTGCCCTGAACAACTCTTGACGATGCAAATTCTGCCAAAGCATTGCTTGTGTCAACCTCGTCGAACTTCCACAGCGATGCGTTGCCGGCAGCTGCACCCCAACGTACAATCACGGAGTTATCGTTCTGTGCATGGAGCTCGACTGCGTTGTCCTTGATTATGAAGAAATCATAGGCGCCGGTGATGCTGTATATATAGTTAGGCTCATTTACCACACCGAATGCTGTTGAATTACCTGTGCCACTGCCTGCTGTGCCAAAGTATTCACCTCTGTAGTTCTTGATGGCAATTTTGCCGTCCTTTTCCCAAAGGCTCCAAATGCGGTCTGCACTGAACATCTTGTCGCCGAAACGCAGTTTGTTAATGTCGCCGTCGATGTAAATTACCTTGCCGCCGCAGTAGGCCTGTGTAGAGGCACTTGTGATGTAGTACCAGTGCTCGTCGCCTTCGGTACTTATTTTGGGAGCCTCAATCCTGTCCTCCTTAATCTTTACGGTAAAGTTTGTGAGTACAACGCCGTTGCCGTTGTTGCCTGCGAGGCGGAACGAAACAGAACCTGCTTTCTGGTTCTTCGCGCTTATGGTCTGTGCTGTTGTCGAAGTGGTG
>JAZRGF010000132.1:0-1468 GCA_045644005.1 Bacteroidaceae bacterium
GCTCACCCCGTGCGTAGTTGGCACTGATTTCGCAATAACG
Source organism: Bacteroidaceae bacterium (assembly GCA_045644005.1). Lineage (GTDB taxonomy): Bacteria > Bacteroidota > Bacteroidia > Bacteroidales > Bacteroidaceae > HGM04593. Next base: position 41 of record JAZRGF010000132.1, read on the forward strand.
TGAGTAGTTATAATCGTACTTGAGAAGAGCCTGCAACTCCCAGGCATCACCCAATGAACACCCATACCTAGCCTGAGCGAAAGCATTTCTATTCCACAAGCGCTCACGATTCTCCTTATTATACAAGTTTACTGCCCCTGGCAAACCGCGCTCCGATGAATAGTAATAGGCCTTTGCATCAAGCCCGCCATTCCCAAGCAACGCATCGGCATTTGCCTCAAACGAAAAGGCATCAATGTCACTATCGCGACGTGTCTCACTTGTCACAAGTCCCGAATTGACAAGTTCAAACGGATACATTCCATCGCTACGGAGATAATTACCATTGAAAGCAAGCCCCCATTTGCCGGCAGATTTATAACGATGATAGAACGAAGCGTCAGCATATCCAAAGGAGCCACCCTTGACTTCAACATTCGTCATTGTCCTGTTCAAAGAGAGAGAACGCAACAACAGCAATGCCGACGAGGAATACTCACGCGCACTGCGCAATGTGCCATCACCGCCCAGCCCCACAGCCAGCGTCACAGCCGACAGATTATTCAAGGGGAAACGACCGATATCTACCACACCGCTCTGCGCATCGGAGACCACGACGCCATCGTAACTCACCGCCGTGTGCTTGGCACCCATTCCGCGCACCGACACAGTCTTCAAACCACCCACTCCGCCATAATCGCGTACACTGACACCGGACATGTATTTTAATGCATCGGACACACCGGCAAACCCCAAACGACGGACATCATCGGCCGTCACACTGCGCAGAGGCACTGCCGAGGTCACCACAGAAGGCAATGACGCATCGACAGCATCAACCTCAGGGAGAAGATACTGCAACGAGTCTAATTCTTGAGCCGACACCTGCACCGCAGAGGAAAGACCCACGCATAAAAGAAGGACGTAAAATATCCGCAACATAAACAAGATTTATAAAACCCTTACCCGGGGTTTGTATAAAACATAACGAATATGGCAGGTTTTCTGACTTATCCATCTTGGCACCTTCCCACCCAAAGGGCAGTGGCTATTGAACGCCAAGAAATCAACGGACTTACAGCTACGGGTATAGTTCCGGACTTGCACCGGATTCCCTTTTACTAACCGACGCCGCATAACGACGGTTACACCATAATCGGTTGCGAAGATAGGAATATTATTTGCAAACAACAATATCTTTCACAAAAAAAGAAACGAAAAAAATGGCGACACTCGTGAAAGTGTCGCCATCTGTGTATTCTAAAGCTAAAATTATTCAGCCTCTGCTACTACAGTGAAAGGAACCTTAACAGCTACCTCCTTGTGCAACTTAACAGTTGCCTCGTAAGAACCGATTTCCTTAACTGCAGAAACGAAGATAGTCTTGCGGTCGATCTCAAGACCGAGCTTTGCAAGCTCCTCTGCAATCTGGATAGCACCTACTGAACC
>JAZRGF010000133.1:0-6787 GCA_045644005.1 Bacteroidaceae bacterium
GAGGAGTTGGTTAAGAAGATGGAGAAGAACGGTGCTAAGGCATACCTCGTTAACACAGGTTGGAACGGTACAGGCAAGCGTATCTCTATCAAGGATACACGTGGTATCATCGACGCAATCCTCGATGGCTCAATCGATACAGCTCCTACAAAGACCATCCCACACTTCGACTTTGTTGTTCCAACAGAGTTGCCAGGTGTTGACCCTGCAATCCTCGACCCACGCGACACATACGCTGACGCAGCACAGTGGGAGGAGAAGGCAGTTGACTTAGCTGGCCGTTTCATCAAGAACTTCACCAAGTACACAGGCAATGAGGCTGGTAAGGCTCTCGTTGCTGCAGGTCCAAAGCTCTAATAAACGCTTAAACCTAAATAACGGCGTCTGCTCCTTGTGGGGCAGACGTTTTTTGTTTGCAAGCAGCCAATCTTCTACCAATGTATTCCATCCTAACTCTTGCGTCGTGAACGATAATATTGTATTTTTACAACCGGAAATATACAAAAAAAACGACATGTCACTGATTAGAGTTCTTCTAGCAATTCTCTTTCCACCGCTTGCTGTCATAGACAGAGGATGCGGTTCTGTTCTCATTATACTGCTCCTGACTCTTTGCGGTTGGGTTCCCGGCGTCATTGGCGCACTTGTGATACTGAACAAGAACTGATTCTCGGAATGCTTGACACTGCAACCATAGAATTCATCAGGGAGCACCGCAATGACGACGTGCGCAAGCTCGCCCTGCAAACCGGGCGCTATCCCACTGTGGACATGCGCAAGGCTGTCACACAGATTGAGGGCTGGCAACAGGCACGCGAAAAGTTGCCTGCATGGGCTTCCGTGGACGGCATCATCTACCCGCCCAAAATATCCATGGAGCAGTGCTCGAGCGAAAAGACCGCGCAATACAAGGCAACACAGATTGAGGGCGAGCGTTTCGCCGACCTCACCGGCGGCTTCGGCATCGACTTCAGCTACATGGCGCGCAATTTCAAAGAGGCATTCTACATTGAGCGAAACAAAAACCTGTGCGACATTGCCACTGCAAACTTCACGCTGCTGGGGCTTGGACACGCAAAGGTGATGTACGGCAACAGCGAAGAGCTGTTCGATACCCTGCCACACCTCGACTGGATACTCGTTGACCCGGCCCGCCGCGACGGCGACGGCCGCAAGGTTGTTGCACTCTCCGACTGTGAGCCGAACGTGGTAGAGCTGGACATTTTGTCAAAAGCCGACAAGGCAATGATAAAGTGCTCGCCCATGCTCGACATTACAATGGCATGCCGACAATTGAAAAACGTCAGTGCAGTACACATAATATCTGTTAATAACGAGTGCAAGGAACTACTCATAATACAGGACAGCAGCGAATTCACCGGTTCCACAACCCACTGCGTGAATATACTTAAAGACGGGAACACACAGGTATTCTCTTTCACACAGGACGAGGAAGAAACAGCTTGCGTATCATACTGTAGCGAGGTTGGGGAATACCTCTACGAGCCCAATGCCAGTGTACAGAAGGCCGGCTGCCCCAAAAACCTGTCAAGCCATTACAAGGTGGGCAAGCTGCATCCCAACAGCCACCTCTACACATCCGATGAACGCATCCATGACTTCCCCGGACGCACGTTCAAGGTTGTTGAGGTACTTGGATTCTCAAAGGCCGACATCAAGAGGGTGCAGTCGCTGGGAAAAGCCAACATCACCGTGCGTAATTTTCCCGAGAACGTACAGCTGCTGCGCAAGCGCCTGAAGCTGGCCGACGGCGGCGACAACTACATCTTTGCAACAACCTTGAACGATGGCAGCAAAGCATTATTGCTGTGCAAGAAAGCCGAGTAACATACATTGATGACAAACAGGTTGTATTGGCAAGACCTCAATAAACCCCACATTTTTAGATTCCTCGTCGCTACGCTCTGTCGGAATGACATATAAATGGTATAAATAACGAGAAACGGCAATTGCCGTTTCTCGTTATTTAACGTGAGTTCGATATAAGAATTTATACTAAAATTTAGCGTGTTTTGTCATCTCGAACGTACGTGAGAGATCTCTTATTTTACGATATTTTTGAGATCCCTCGTCGCTTTACTTTCAGTGAAGTTGCTTACGCTCGGCATAATTCAAGTAAACTTGATTCTGCACTCACTTACTCGCAACATCGTCTCTGTCGGGATGACAGGTTCGCGATTTGATTTAGCTTATATCGAACTCACGTTATTTATATTATTTTATCATCAGTTCCTCAAACTTCTTCGCCTTGACCAGCTCATATGCCTTTTTGAACATGTCGCTGCTTTTGTTGTAGAGCTTCATGAAATCGCTCATATCCCAAAGGTCACGCGCTACAAGGTGTTTGAGTTGCAGTTTCAGTTCGGGCAGCGAACGTTGGAACTCCTCCTCACCACCTTCCATCTTCACGCTATCCATGACACCCTGCTGCCTGAGCATTTCAACAAAAGCATCATCAACCTCAAAACGCTTTTCAAAATCTTCTATTGTAGGATACTCGGCAAGCAACCTCTCGCGGTTCTCGTCAATGTAGCGCAACGATGTCTGTATTACGCAGCCCTTTGCAGCCAGCGCACGGTGATACTTTGTATAGCGCGCAGTGTCGACAGGCACAAAATAATCGGGCATGATACCGCCACCGCCATACACCGGGCGCTGCAGACGCAGAGTGTAGGTCTTCAACGAATCGGGGAAATGGATGCTGTCTGCACTTGTCATCTCGCCACTGTTGTAACGGCGCATAAGGTCATCCTCGTATTTCACTGAGTCATTGTCATAAGGCTTCTGTATGCAACGGCCTGTGGGGGTGTAGTAACGCGCGATGGTGAGGCGTATCATAGAACCGTCGGGCAACTGGAAGGGTCGCTGCACAAGACCCTTGCCGAATGTGCGGCGACCGACAATGAGACCACGGTCCCAATCCTGCACGGCACCGGTAAGGATTTCCGAAGCCGAAGCCGATGTCTCGTCTACCATCACCACAAGATTTCCTTTGCGGAACCTGCCGCCGCCCTTTGACATATAGTCGTAACGCGGATTCTTCTTGCCCTCGGTATACACCACAAGCTGTTCCTCATCTATCAACTCGCCAAGTATACCCACCGCAGCAGTGAGATAGCCGCCACCATTACCGCAGAGGTCGAGAACAAGGTTCTTCATTCCGCGCTTCTTCAACGAATCGAGTTTTGTCACAAACTCCTGGTGAGTCTTTGCACCAAACGAGGTGATACGCATGTAGGCATTCTTCTTGTCAATCATATAAGCCACATCAACCGTTTCGGTGCTTATGTCATCGCGCACAAGGCTGAAGTGCAGCTTGCGGGCAATGCCACGGCGTACGACGTCAATCTCAACCGTAGTACCCTTTGCGCCACGCAGACGCGACATGATGTCGCTGCGCTCCATCTTCACACCCGCTATCACGGTATCGTTCACCGCAATAATCTTGTCACCGGGCAGAATACCGGCACGCTCCGACGGGCCGTTGTTTGTAGTCTGTATAACGTACAATGTATCGGCCACAATATTGAACTGTATGCCAATACCACCGAAACTACCCTCCATCTGCTCCAGCAGAGCCTTTGTCTCCTTGGGGTCGGTATATGTAGAGTGAGGATCCAAGGCCTTGAGCATGGCCTTGATTCCCTCCTCGGTCACCTTGTCATTGTCGGCATCATCAACATAGAAGTTTGTTATGATGTTGCCTGTATACATCAGTTTCAATATGTGTTCGGGCATCTGTTGCGCCTTTACACCTATCGACAGCAGCAACACCGCTGCAAGAAGAAATATCTTTTTCATATATTTTCTGTTTTCTTTTATTCAAATAGTTTCGCTCTGTTGCTCATGTTATCGGAACTCACCTTTAACCGCACTTCGTGCGATTGAAACTGCTCACGCTCGGCATAGAACCAAGTAAACTTGTGCTCTGCACTCGCTTACCCGCAGCTTTAACCGCACTTCGTGCGATTGAACCTGCTTCGCTCGCTTTGTGTGTAAGTAAACTTCCACACACTCGCTTACTCGCAGCTTTCCGTTTTCACCTTTCACCTTTCCGCTTTCAGTTCCATCACGGCAGCAAGTCACCGACGTCCTTGCCGTAGCGCATGAGCTCACGCACCACACTGCTGCTAACCGACGAATAGCCCGGTTCGCTCACAAGCAGCACGGTGTCAATGCCACCAATCTGTTTGTTCACGTCGGCCAGCTCACGCTCATACTCAAAATCCTTTATGTTGCGCACACCGCGCAGCAACACGTCAGCGCCCACCTCACGCGCAAAATCCATGGTGAGACCGCTGTACGAGCACACCTCTACGCTGCTGTCGCCACAATACACGGCGGCAATCGCCGCCACGCGCTCCTCTACAGTGGCTGCACCACCCTTTTCGCTGTTGTATCCAACGGCAACAACAACACGGTCAAACATATTCAAGGCACGCTCCACAAGTGCGTGGTGGCCTACGGTATACGGGTCGAACGACCCTGCAAAAAGTGCTGTTTTAGCCATTATTATTCTTTTATCAATCTTCTAAATTTTTCAACTCCTACCCGGCTAAAGCCGTACTCCCTCTTGCACAAGAGGAAGAGTTTTTTTGAGCATTTACTCCTCGTCGGCCTTGTCCTCCTCGACAACCAGGTTGTCAATGATGAAGTTCTGGCGTTCCATTGTGTTCTTGCCCATGTAATAGGCGAGCAAATCCTCTACCTTGTCGTCCTTGTGCAACTCAACACGTTCCAGTCGCATATCGGGGCCAATAAAGTTGCCGAACTCGTCGGGCGAAATCTCTCCAAGACCCTTGAATCGGGTGATTTCGGGGTTAGGCGAAAGCTTCTCAATAGCAGCAATGCGCTCCTCCTCGCTGTAGCAATATATTGTCTCAAAGTCGCCCTTCTGCTCCTTACGTTCCTCGCCACCTTTCTTACCACGTGGCAACTTGCGCTTATTGCGCACACGGAACAGCGGTGTCTGCAGTATATATACATGCCCCTTCTTTATAAGCTCGGGGAAGAACTGCAAGAAGAAAGTTATCATCAGCAGGCGAATGTGCATACCATCCACATCGGCATCGGTAGCCACAATCACCTTGTTATATCGCAATCCCTCAAGGCCATCCTCAATGTTCAGCGCCGCCTGCAGCAGGTTGAACTCCTCGTTCTGGTACACTACTGCACGGCTCAAGCCAAAGCAGTTGAGCGGCTTACCGCGCAGGCTGAAGACCGCCTGTGTATTGGCATCGCGGCTCTTGGTGATTGAACCGCTGGCCGAGTCACCCTCGGTTATGAATATGCAGCTCTCGTCCAAGCGGTCGCCCTTGGCATCATTGTAATGTATGCGGCAGTCGCGCAGCTTGCGGTTGTGGAGATTCACCTTCTTGGCCTTTTCGCGCACCTGTTTGGTGAGGCCGGCGAGCTCCTTGCGCTCCTTCTCCGACGCTGTAATCTTTGAAAGGATTACATCGCTTATCTCCGGGTTCTTGTGCAGGAAGTTATCAAGTTCCTCCTTTATGAAGTCACTGATAAACTTCTTCACGCTCATGCTACCCGGGTCGGGCGCTATGGTGGTAGAACCCAATTTGGTCTTTGTCTGGCTCTCGAACACCGGTTCCTGGATGTTCACCGCAATGGCAGCCACAATACCGTTACGTATGTCGCAATACTCAAAGTTCTTTGCCGAGAAGAAGTCGTGTATTGTCTGCGCCACAAGCTCCTTGAAGGCGCTCTGGTGCGTTCCGCCCTGCGAGGTATGCTGTCCGTTCACAAAGGAGTAGTACTCCTCGCCATACTGGTGATGGGCATGAGTGAAGGCAATCTCAATATCGGCACCTTTGAGGTGTATTATAGGATAGAGTGCATCGGCCGTCATGCGGTCGCTGAGCAGGTCTACCAGGCCGTTGCGCGAGGGGATGCGCTTGCCGTTGAACATTATTGCAAGACCGGTGTTCAGGTAGGTATAGTTGCGCAGCAGTGTCTCAATGTATGCCGGGCGATATTCGAAGTTGCGGTACAGAGTGTTGTCGGGCGTGAACGATATGTATGTACCGTTCTCGTCGTTGGTCTTTTCGGTGGTATCGCTAACCAGAATACCCTTCTCGAACTTTGCAATGCGCACAACACCCTCGCGGTAACTGCGCACTTCAAAGTTCACGCTCGTGGCGTTCACAGCCTTAAGACCCACACCGTTCAGACCTACAGATTTCTGGAACACCTTGTCGTCATACTTTGCACCGGTGTTCAGCTTGCTCACTGCCTGAATCATCATTCCCTGCGGAATACCACGACCATAGTCGCGCACCACCACCGAGTGGTTCTCTATGATATCAATCTCAATGCGCTTGCCAAAGCCCATCTTAAATTCGTCGATACAGTTGTCGACAACCTCCTTCAAAAGAACATATATACCGTCGTCGCTCTGCGAACCGTCACCCAGCTTACCAATGTACATACCGGGACGCAAGCGAATGTGCTCCACATCGCTCAAGTGGCGTATGGAGTCGTCGCCATAGTCGGCAGCACTCGGTCTGTTCTCGTTAAATTCCAAATCTTTATCTTCGGACATATTATTATATTTTGTAGGTGAAAGCGGAAAACGGAAAGCGGAAAGCTGTTTTCACTTTTAACCGCACTCCCTGCGCTTGAAACTTGGCTACGCTCGCGGTAAAACACTAAAGCAAGCTTTGTGTTTTGCTCACTTGCACAAGTTTTCACATTTCAGATTTCACCTTTCACTTTTCAGTTCTTTCTTGAACGCGCGGCGGCGTTTGTG
>JAZRGF010000134.1:0-2908 GCA_045644005.1 Bacteroidaceae bacterium
GCCAAGGAGTTGTTACCAGCAGTTGTCTTCCTAAGACCGCTTGGCCTCCGACTTCTTAAAATCATTGTAGCGAGGCAAAGACAAGGCTTGCGAAGTTGCGAGGAGCGCAGTTTACTGTGCGTAAATGAGCACCACAGCAACGAGCGTAACGCTGTATTTGCCCGACATCCCTTAAAATCATTGTAGCGAGGCAAAGACAAGGCTTGCGAAGTTGCGAGGAGCGCAGTTTACTGTGCGTAAATGAGCACGACAGCAACGAGCGTAACGCTGTATTTGCCCGGTACAATGGTTTTATTACAATTTGTTAGCCACGTCGGTCACTATCTGTCCATCGAAGAGACAGATGGTTCGCGATGCGAACTGTGCATCGTGCTGTGAGTGCGTAACCATAATTATTGTGGTTCCCTCGCGGTTGAGTTCCTGCAGTAACGCCATAACCTCCTGGCCGTTCTTTGAGTCAAGGTTACCCGTAGGCTCATCTGCAAGCACCAGTTTTGGGTTGGAGACCACCGCACGTGCTATTGCCACGCGCTGCTGCTGTCCACCCGACAGCTGCTGTGGAAAATGGCCTGCACGATGCGAGATGTTCATACGGTCGAGTATCTCATTCACGCGTTTCTTGCGCTCCGATGCCTTCACGCCCATATACACAAGCGGCAGTTCTACATTCTCAAAGACAGTCATCTCATCAATGAGGTTGAACGATTGAAAGACGAAACCGAGATTACCTTTACGGAACTGTGTACGCTCCTTCTCGCGCAAACTGCCCACCTCGCTGCCAAGCAGGTGGTAGCTACCACTTGTGGGGTTATCGAGCAGACCAAGAATGTTGAGCAACGTTGATTTTCCGCAACCCGAAGGACCCATCACAGCAACGAATTCGCCCTCCTTAACTTCGAATGATACACCACCCAGAGCAATTGTCTCTACTTCCTCTGTAAAAAAACTCTTTTTCAAATTTTCTACTTTAAGCATAATTGTATTGTTTTAATTGATTGATATTTTGTTTATTGTCTTATTTGTTTATTGCATCCACAGGATTGTCATTTGCAGCCTTGTAGGCGCGTGCCGTCACTGTTGCAACCGTTATGGCGACCACTATGGCAATTGCAAGCAGACAGACCCAGACTGCCATCGTTGCACGGTAGGCGAACTGCTGCATCCAACGGTCAATCACAAGATAGCTCACAGGCACTGCCACAAGCGAGCATATTGCAACGATGCGCAGATACATTATATTGAACATTCTGAGGATTGAAGCCACCGATGAACCGTGTACACGGCGTATGCCAATCTCCTTGCGGCGATATTGGGTTTCAAAGAGCACCAGGCCGAAGACGCCAATCACAGATATAAGTATAGAAAGCATTGTAAACAGGGTGATGAGTGACGAGAGTTTCTCCTCTTTTTGATACTGCTGTTCTAGCTCTGCATCAAAGAGTGCCACATCGTAGCTGTCAGCGGGGGCACTTGGTGCATACTCGGCAATAGTCTGCATAATATACTGCTTTACAGCCTGAATATCGGCACCGGCTGCCGTACGCACATACAGATGTTCGCAAACCCTCCAAGGGTATTTACCGAATATGTAGAACGCAAATGGTTCAATGTTGTACTGCATAGGGCGATAGTTGAAATCACGGCATATACCAACCACATCGGCATCGGAGCGGTGCCCGGGTATCTTGTCACCAACCTTAATGCCCACTTTGTGTGCAGCGTCCGCGTTGAAAATAAAAACTCCATTGACACTTGCCTCGTCACCATTGCAGAAATCCCTTCCATCAACAATGTCAATCTTCATTAGCTGCAGAAAATCCCACGAAACAGGATACACATTGAAATATATCCCCTTGCCGTCGACATTACGCCCCCACTGCATTCTCGAAGGTGTCACAAGCGAGCCGTTGGCAAAAGCAACATCAACAATTGCCGGGTTTTTTGTAAGGCTCTCGGCAAAAGCGTCGCGCCTCACCTGTGACAATCCGTTCTCAATATCAAAGGACTCGAACACAGTCTCGGCCGGCAGTTTGTCGACTACAAGAAGATTCTCCTTATCAAAGCCCATATCGTAACCGAGCATAAACTCACGCTGGCGGTGTATGAAGAGTGAGCAAATGATGAGCGTAATGGAAATGAAATACTGCACGGCAACGAGAGTGTAGCGCAAACGGCGGCCGGGAGCCGATGCCTGGAAGCCCAATATAACCATTGCCGGCGAGAAGCGGGTAATGTAGAATGCCGGATATATGCTTGCCACAACACCCGCCATTATTGCCACAACGACAACAATGACGGCAATATACCAATTCTCGCTGAAGGAGATTGATGTAGAGAGTTGGTTGACCAGCGGTGTCTCGGCAAACAGCCCGACAAAAACGGCTGCAACGGCAAGGGCTGCAGCTACAAGCCCCACGGCTTCGATAATAAAGTTAAGGCGAAGCCTCAATGTCGATGCACCAAAGACCTTGTAAGTATTTATTGCCTTTATGCGCACGGGAATGAGTGCAAAAAAGAAATTCACAAAGTTTATCATTGCAATTAGAATTATAAGCACAGCTATTGCAATGAAGGTATATGTAGTCAATCTGTTGCCCACCTCGTGATAAGCAGTACTTACATCACTCGAGAAATAGAGTTCGGTCAACGGATTCAGGCGCGGAGTGGCCATTTTTATGTATTGCTCTACTGTTTCTTCATCAGCATACAATTCGTGCTCTACATTGAGTAGACGAAGCAAAGCCTCTTTCATCTTCTCAACAACAGCATCGGGTGATGCACCATCGGCCAACTGTATGAAATAAGGATTGTTCCAGTTGTTGGGGTTTTCATTCTCCTGCGCAATCGACATACCACCCCAGCCATCTGTACCGTCAAGAATACTTGGTGAAGGAGTGTCCTTGCATAT
>JAZRGF010000135.1:0-3665 GCA_045644005.1 Bacteroidaceae bacterium
ACCTTTGTGCCACGCTTGTCACCAAGCTGATGCAGGCTACGGGCATATCTGTAGACATTCTTGTCATTGCCGGTACTGCGGGTGTGTTCAATAAGCCACATCAATGCATCTGCGTTCTTGTTGTCAGCTGCAGCCTTTATATATTTCAGTCCGTTGCGGCCGTCCTCCTGCAGTAACAGTCCGTATTCAAGCATAGCTATGGTGTGCTCCTGCTCTGCGGCATTGCGTAACAGTTCCTCAGCCTTTGCACTGTCCTGTGCAACCATTGTACCATCGAAGTAGCGATGTGCCATCTCTACCAGCGCACGAGGCTCGTCCTGTTCTGCGGCCTTTATAAAGAGGCTATGCGCCTTTGCTTTGTCAACCTCTGTCCCGGTACCGTTGTCAAGCATAACAGCCTGGTCATAGAGTGCCATTCCGCACCCCATCTCTGCCGCATCACTTATGAACTTGTATGCCAGCTGATCATTCTTTGTGAGGCCTGTGCCGCTTAAATAACAGAGACCAACGTAATACATTGATGGCGCATACCGGTACTGTACAAGCTCGGCAAACATGGTAATGGCATGCTTGTAGCGCTTCTGGTTGTAGTATATCATTGCACGTTCATGGTGGTAGGCGCACGCAGCCAGTGTAGCAGAATCAAGCTGCACAGGCTGTACATTCTCATCGTTGCCGCTCTCCTTCTGCACTTCCACCTTTCTCAATGATTCTTTTGTATTCGTTATGGCATCGTTACTGAACATTGTATAGCCATCACGTCCTGTGACATCCACGATTATGTTGATACAGACACTGCTGTTGTAGAACTCAATGACAGCCTCGCCGTTCTCAATCCTCACTGCCGGATTCCAATATAAAGTGCGACGATAATCCTGCTCCAGTGGCTTCATATTGCCATAGTCGGGCGAGTAGAATTTCTTGCTTTCGCTGTAGCCCTGTACAGATGTATAGCGCATTGTACTGCTTGGTGATGCGAATTCAGGCACCACTCCCTGTTTGCGTTCCTCCTCGCTGTATGGAATGAGGCAGGCAACGTAGTTGGGGTTGATGGGGTAATTGATACCTCCGTTTCGCGTGTTCATCAGGCTCTCCCAGAAGTTTGCGATATCGGGGCAACCGTCTACACCATTGCCGTCGTAAAGATAGCTCTGAGACAGGAAACCGCGATAGAACTTCTGGATTGGAATCTTGTTGTCGAGCATTCGTGTGAGAGGTGTCCAATGAGTGCCACGGTTCTCGAACTGCAGGCGTGTCTTTTCATCGCTGCGTATGACAAATTCCTTGAAATTCGTCATCTTGTCCGCATCGGGTAGTCCCCTCAGGTATTCCATATCGGGTTTGGGGGCATTAAGGTAGCTGTACTCTCCGTCAACGACCATCAGTTGTACCCAATAGGCCCAGTTGTAGTTATGGCGGCGCATGGCACTCAGTACTACATCATTGGCTGTGAGCATATGGTCGTAATAGTGATCGACGGGAATTGTTACAGCCTTCTCGCAACAACGTATATTGCCTATGTAGCGTTCAACTTTATTATACTCCGAATACCTTATCATTGATATAACATCTTCGTTCCTGTCATTATTGATAAGGTACGATTCGTAGAGATTGGTAAGAATTTTAATAAACCGTGCGATATCCTCTACATTGTGTCCGTTAAGGACCAAATGGACATCCTTGTCAAGAATATCCTCATTTTTTAGAATGAGGTATTTTTCGTGCAATGATATTTCTTCGTTTTCGTAAAGTTCTTTTACAATTATTCCCCATGCCTCGTTCTTGACCTTCATATCATTGTACACGTCGTCCTCGTAGGTCCTGGACATGTTCAGGAATGTCACATCCTGTGCATACTCCCACTCGTCAAGGTAGTTGAAACGCATCTCGCTGTGTGGCGGGCGGCTGTTCTGCTCGAAACTCTTCTTTGCCACCACCTCGAATGACGACAGCATGAACTCGAATGGGTTCAGCTTCACCAAGCTGTCGCTCTCGCTCTTGCCCATGGGCTTGCCAAGGTGGTTCTCCCAATAGTCATAGAGCCTGAAGCCGGGCGAGTAGTAGCGGTCGAGCGCGAACTGGTACGATATGTTGCCGCTCTGTCTCATTATATTATGTGGCTTGAGCGATGCCACTCGTGTGCCGTAGAACTCGTCGGTCTCGAGCACGAACGAGCCTGTGCTGTCGGTACGGAAGGTCGATGTCTTTACTCTCTTGCCGTCTGTGGCTATGTCAAAGCGGGTGAGGGTGTTCTTCTGCGGTGTGAGTATGGCCTTGCCAATGCTGCCGAACTTGTTGCTGCGGGTCTTAAGGAAGAACTTTCCCTTGATGGTTATTCCGCGCTCTATGGGCTGGAAGTCGCCTATCTCCTCGCGGGTGAGCTTGCTCCAGTCATATGATGTCCATCCGTGTGTGAGCATTATAAGGTCAAGCTGCTCCTTGCGCTTCCCATTGTCGGGGTCAAAGTACTGTGCGGCATCGGGCAGGTATCCCTTGAGCTCGGAGCCGAGCAACAGGTAGGTGTACATGTTGTGGCTGTAGGATGTTGTCTGCTTGCCTATGGCATCGCTCACGGCAAGAGAGAGGTCACTCTCTGCGGTTATGGGCTTGCCGTCCTCACGGCTTACCTTTATGGTCACCTTCTGGTGTGGTGTCAGGGTTATGTCATTGGGGTTGCCACCGTTGGCTGTTACGTTGAGCCTTACGGTGCCGTGGTCGTTTGTCTGCAAGGTGTCGTGCATTACAAAGAACTGGCGCTCGGCAAGCGGTGCGTTGCCGGCAAAGAGTATGGCGCGGTTCACGCCCTCGCGCAGGCTGTCCTTGGCAAAGGAGAAAGAATGATTGCCGCCTGCGGTGTTGAACTTCCTATAGTAGCCCATCGTACCACGGTGGAGAACCACAAAACCGAGTTCCTGTGCAATCGGCAGGTTGTTGATGAGGTTGACATCTATCCTTCCGCAGTTCTCCGTAACACTCATCACCACTCCCGTGGGCTCTACCTCGGGCAGGTCGAACTTGTACTTCTTCTCCTTGCCGTTGTTGTCTGTCATCGTCACCTCTGCGCGGTACTTCGCACCCGCTTTCGGTGTGAATATGAACGAGCCTTTGCCTAAGTGCTGCGGTGCTGTCTCAAGGAGTGGCTTGCCGTCCTCGAGGATGGTGATTCTCTCCTCGCCGAAAAGGCCGTCCTTTCCGCGCAGCTCGTATGCCACGCGGCTCTCAAGGCCTGCCACGAGGTTACCACCCTCGGGGAAGAAGTCAAGTGTGGCGTCAGGGAGCTCTGCGCTTATCCACTCGCCGTTACTGGTGAAGCCTCTGCGGCGGTCGAGCATGTTCTTGAAGTCCCAGTTGTCGGCGTTGACCTTGTCGAACACTGCGAACACGCGGCTGAACACGGCGTCCTTGCCCCAGTTGAGCATGTAGCGTGTATATGCGCGTATCTCGTAGTAGCCCGAGAGCAGCAGCGGGTTCAGCTCGAACTCGCCGTAGCAGCTGCCGTCATCGTTTATCTTGTACTTCTTGGTCTCTACAACATAGCCTTCGGGTGCGACCAGCTCCACGTAGAGCACCTTGCTCAGGGTGCTCGGGCGGTTGTCTGCGCCGAAAGATACGTATGCCTTGAACCATATTGTCTCGCCAAGATAGTAGGCGCTGTTGTCGAAGTG
>JAZRGF010000136.1:0-1056 GCA_045644005.1 Bacteroidaceae bacterium
GAGGTCTGGATGTCGCTGTTCAACAGGGAACTTCTTGCATGTAAGCACAATGTTGCGAATCGTACCACGGGAGAGCCCGGTTGCCATGATGGCCTCCTCATATTTGCCAGCCGTATACTGATTCCCCCATTGACGGTCGCCAAGGAGCAGAATATCGCCCAGCAACCAGCAACTAGATTTGTGAATCGAGAGTACGTTTCTGAACACGGTGTTGAACTCATCTGCTGTTACGGACTCTTTTTGCACAATAAGCCCATTACCAGTCATTTGAATACCATCAACGCCGGAGGGGACCATGAGCGAATAACATTTGCTTGTCATGTTAACATGACAACCACTTTCAGAATTCGTGACTTTTTCAGCCAATTCTTCCGGTTTGCTTGTACTGTTAACATGACAAGCACAATCGTTCGACACCGATTCTACAACCGTAACTGTATTTTTGTTTTTCATACCTGTAGGGAGTGTGTCAAAACGCATCAGCTACGGCGTTTGTTGTTCTTGCGGTAGAGGTCACGGACTTTCTCGCTGCGTTGATTCGCCATCGGAGGAAGACCGAGCTGTTTCTCCATTTTGCGCACATGGTGATGAAAAGCCTGTTTGGTCATGCCAAGCTTCTGCGCCAGGCTTTCGCAAGTCCCCTGACCGAGCAGGTAGCAAATGCAAGCCCAGCGTAAGCGAGGATTACCATCCTGCTGCAGAAACGCATACAACACCGACTCCTCATCCGCATCCAGCTTGTCGAAAGCCGCCGCCCAGCCATCAGAACTCACCAGATCCGCATGAGTTTTGAGCTTCTGCAACGGACGCGCAATCAGACCGTCATCGTAAACGTCCTCCCGGCGGGGTTCATAGCAAGGCAACAGTTGGTCGATACTATGGCCGTTGATACCCCACTCGGTTTGTGGAGTCAGCAGCCCCAAAGATTCTGCCTTTTCCCGAGTTTCGGGTGGCAGCGAAGCAATCCAGTTCTTAGCCGCCTCAGATTCGTAAGCGGTCATGTATTGCTCTTTTCGTTTTTGCTCATCACGAGCGTATGAATCGTTATTCATGGTA
>JAZRGF010000137.1:0-28737 GCA_045644005.1 Bacteroidaceae bacterium
AGCCTCGTTCTTGCCCCTTGCCTCGTTCACTGCGTTGGTGTACTCCCTGTTGGTGTCGACAAGCTGTTGTACGGCGCTCTCGTATTCCTCGGTTCCCACAGTCAAACCGTTGAGGGATTTTTCAAGTTCCTGTAACTCAGCCTTTATGTCCTTCAGGGACGCGCCCAGTATCGATACTTTTTCCTTTGGTTTCATTATTGAAAATATTTTCTAAATTAAATAGTGCAAGGGAAGGTAAAAACCTCCCCTTGTCGTTACTGATAATCCTCGACAGTCCAGCCTTCAGGTATTCCTGATATGCCAGCCGGCAATGATTCCATATCGGGGTGTTTGAATAGCGTACCGGTTGAAGATACACCATCAACCCAATTTACCAAACAGTTAGTTGCTGATATGTCGGTAGCCAGCATTGTGATATGATTCAGCTTTGAACAACCATCGAACATCTCATAATAACAACTGTCAGCCAAGCTCAAAGCGGGCAGTTCAGGTGTTGACAGCAGATTCCGATTACAATTGCTGAACATGCCATAATAACAACTCTGAGCCAAGTAGGGGGCGGGCAGTTCAGGTGTTGACAGCAAACTTGCGCAACCACTGAACATATATCGATAGCAAGCATAAGTCAAGTAGAGAGCGGGCAATACCAAATTGGCTGCATGCCACAATTCCGTACAATCTCTGAACAGTCCGTAGAAGACACTGTCATACATCAAGTCCGTCTTGCCATTGAAATCATCCCCATAGAGCAAGGACATGACATTGCCGTATACGCTGAAATCCGAGTAGGAACTAAAAGAGCCGATACCGAAAGCGAAATTTCCGGGCTTAAGAGCCGATTTCCACAAGATTTTATCACCTTCATAAACTTTTACCGTTCCGCCTGACGCCAATGATCTCCAAGTGGCTCCGTTATCCCTTGAGTATTGGATATTGTCGCCGTATCCGTTCTTGGTGAAAGAGAATTCGCCATACTCCAAAGCCTCAAATGTCAGATACTGGCTTGAATAATCTGACGGATTGTCGGGTATTACCGGCTCGTCAGGATTGACAGGCTCGTCAGGGGTGTCCGGTAGCCTCTTTCTGGGCGGATACTTGGTGTCTTCGGTGTCAAACAGACTGTCCTTTGTCCACCAGAGTTCGTTTGAGGTGTAGCTTGAGGTGTCAATAACCTTAACAAACTCAACCTGTTGCGGATTGATACCGTTAAGTCTGTAGTCCTTGAGTGAACTTATTGTCCACATACACCCGTCAAAATAGTAGAACTTCCGCATTATGTCGTCCATACCGCCACGCAAAAACACCTTCATGGAAATCTTGCACTGGCTTGGATGGTACAAGTCGTCAAGGTACGCTCCCCAATAGTTGTCATGCAGTGTAACCGAGCCGTATTTCGCCGAATCCCCCACAAACATGTACTCAGGCTTGCCGAAATCAAGGCTGTGCGTGTAGACACCGGTTTCAAAATCCTGCAAGTATCTAGAAAAGCAGGGTATCCTGTCCACTATTGTGTTGACTGAACCGTCAGTGCTCCATATATGACACTGGTTACCGCCGTTTAATTCATGGCAAACCTCCAAGGCGTCTGTTACGGTACATTTCAAAGGCTGGTAATGGTTGAGAAACGCCAGCACGCCCGTACACTTTACCGTATCAAGCCCGCTGTCGAACATACACAGTTTGGGATGGGTGTCGTATGCGGCTGTCGCCAGCCCCCTTATCATCATGCCGGCTTGCGTAACCGCGTTTCCCTCAGTGTTCGTGTATTGGAAGGTGGGTGAGTTGACTGACACAGGGGGTGTCCAGCCCATTTCAACGCCTACCCAAGGGCTTTTCAACCTGTAAGGTATCGCCGACTTGAACTTGACGCCGTCAAGCGCCTCAGAGGTGTCATTATTGAAACAGTAGCCGGTATCCTTAGTGAAGCTTCCGTAAGGCGTGTCAGACTTTGAGAGGTATGTTTCGTAAGCCAAGCCCTCAGCCGTTTCCAGAGAAAATTTGAAATATTTTGTGGTGAAAGGTATGGGGTTTACCGTCATATCCTGTCTTACGTCATACTGCCCGTCAAGTATCTGGGTTTCTCCGGTGTAAAACTCGTCCATCGTAATCATGCGTACCGTACCGTTATCACATAAAAACCTGAGATTCAGCATCCGTGCGAACCCGGTAATGAACTCATACGGGGTAATCGCGTCCGAAAACAGTGCCTTCTTGGTAACTCCAACCCTCTGCAGGCTTGGCTTTACCGCAGAATATACACCCTCAGTGCTCTCGTCAAGGGTTATTGTAGCGTTGTAGCCCACAGGCATAAAGCTTCTGTCCTCTGGGTTGCCCTCAAGGTTTTCCGCCATAGGCAGGAACAATCCGAACTGGTTGAAGTTGACGTAGCGCACTTCCAGATAAGCCTTTACGTCAGTGCCGTG
This sequence comes from Bacteroidaceae bacterium, assembly GCA_045644005.1. Lineage (GTDB taxonomy): Bacteria > Bacteroidota > Bacteroidia > Bacteroidales > Bacteroidaceae > HGM04593. The sequence continues at coordinate 2,424 of JAZRGF010000137.1, forward strand.
CGGAACGTCGCCGGTTATCGTTATCGGGCTGTCAAGGGTAACAAACGAGCCTGAGCCTTGTCCGGACTCGTATGACTGAATCTTGAAGTCGGCAATAACCACGCTGATGTCATCCGCGTTGCACCCGATAATGTTGGCTATGCTGTGGTTTACGTCGGGAATACCGTATCCCCAAGCCCCGTTGCCGCCTGAAATCTTGCTGGACACAAGGGTTACATTTGAGTATGACACAGCCCCGTCAGCCTCGAACCTTATACGGAAGGCGAAACCGCCGTAGTTGTACACTATGTCACGGTATCTGTCATTATACCGGTAGATTGTCGCGTATGACGTGTATATGTTCTTCACTGCCTTGTTCAGCTGTATCCCAAGGTTCACGCTCACGTTTGCCTTCGGCTCCACAAGGTATGTCGTGTCCATCGTCCCCCCGGCTGTAAGCTCACTTTGGGCTGTAAAGTACCCGTCGTACTGCAGCGTGTCCATATTCAGGCTGTATACGCCCGCGTTGCCGTTCTTTTCAATATCCAGCGTGTTGAGAATCAGCCAAGTGTCCTTGTAGTACGGGCTTTCCTTAATCTTGTCGGATACAATAAACTCGTATCCGCCGTTGTTAACCTTGTCCGCTATGGTGTCAAACAGTACCGAACACCTTACAGCCGGGCGTATGTTCCAGCTCTTGAAATCCCTTGTTTCCCTTTCATGGAACTCTCTCGGCGCTGTCGTCAGTACCCATCCGTCCGTAATCTCAGGATTCTTGAAATATTTCTGTTCCTCCACGGTGAGGTTGTCCCACTTCACAAGCACCTTGTCGGCGTCAGTGTTAGCCGGCTTGCCTTGGTATGTTACGGCTCCGGTGATAACCTGTTTCTGGTTTCTGGGAAACTCATTGGGGTTGTACGCGTACATGCTCTCCCAACTCTCGGTAATATATTTTGAGTTCCATTCCAGTACGGTAACCTTGTCCTCACGTTCCTTTGGCATCACCTTGCCGTCGTAGTCGGTGAAGCGCCACCACATACTGGCGAAAGTCCTCTTTCCGCCATTCCCGTCAAAGCTCAGGTTGTAGAAGTAATCCCCAAGCTCAGCCATAAGCGTGCACTTGTAAGTCCTTACCCCGTTCTTGACGGATATCGAGCCAAGGCGAAGGTATCCCTGCACGGTACTGCCGTCCACAGTAAGCGTGAACGGCGTCCTTATCTTGGGGTTGAAAAGTGTATGGGTTGACTTTGGATCCGAAACACCCTTGAAAATCAGTGCGTTGTTCTCAGTGTCAGGCAAATCCACGGTTTTACTGAAAGCTCCGTGCACCGCCGCGGGACTGTTCAAGTCAATCATTTCACGATTAAATGAAAATACCGTGTCCTTGCCCACGTCAGCCCTCATTCCGTTTATGTACAGCTCTGTCATAGTCTTACGCGCTCCTTTCTTTCTTCAAGTGTTATTTCGTAGTACGGGCGTGTGCCGTCCCTGTGTGTCTTGAACTCCATTTCGGCGTTGCTTACGTTCACCGGCAATATTTCCCCTGTATCAAGGTTCTGCAGATAACACAGCGTACTCTCGATGAGGCTGTCCATTCTCTCGCATTGGGAATCAGTAAGATAGTGGGTGAAAACGCGCCAGCTCCTTGTGATGTCCTTCCGCAATACCGTAGCGCCGTTTCCGAAATCGGCTGTCGTAGCCGTTATGGTGTCGCTCTTGCGTACCTTGCCCCTGACAAGCAGCGAGTCTATACCGCCGAACTTGTTGAGGTAGTACAGGCAGTGTGTGGCGCAAGTGGTGGTAAGCTCCATTGTCAGCGATTCTCCGTTAACGTCAAGCCTCATCCAGTTGTGTGGGTATGCTTCGTTGTAGACAGGATTTGCGAGTACCGTTACAATACCGTCGTCGGCTTGGTGTGTGCTGACTATCTTCGCGTTCCTGTCGTTCATTCTCTGTATGGGCTTTGTTATCTGGGCTTGAAGAGAGCCTGACTTTGAAATGAAGGTGAAGGGCACATACTGGCGCGTGTCGTAAACCAGCTCGATTGGATCATTGAGTATCGCCGGCGTGTAATTGTCTATGTAACTGCAGTCGTTCCAAACCGAATAAACAGTATTTGCAAGATACTCACCGTCAGTGAGCACTCCGAACGTGCCGCTGATGAATCCGCCACTGTCTTGTGAAACATCAATTGCGTTGAAGTCCAAACGGCTCTTCATGTATGGCGTGAGCAAGCCGTCAAGCGCCACGTTAGCCTTGCCGTCAGCGCCGTATATCGCCATTGCCTGATGCAGCGTCTTGCCGTTTCCGTCAAGCGCCCAGTATACCGGGGTTCCCGGCTCTCCCGTAACCGTCATTACGGTACTCTTCCAGATAGGGTTGAACACCTTGGGCACATACCTTTCCTGAGTGATTGGTATTTCAGTTTTTATGATGTTGCCGTTTGTGTCGACTGACTTGAGGATGATGTTTCCTGTCCTTTCCTTGCCGGTGTTGTTGGGATAGCATACAAACAGTATGTACCAGCCGTCAGGGCGTACCAGTACGGTAGTCTCCCCCTTGCCTCCTATGTGGTTTCCGTTCTCCCCGTCGTCAGAGTGAATCCAGTCCACGTCAGTTTCAAGGCTCTCGTTGATGATGTCAATATTGACAGGGAAAAGCTGTATCAAGCCCTGAGTGTCCATTGCGCCTATCCTCGCGGGGGTGAAGGCTATCGAGCCTGTGGGAACGCTTGCAGCCTCACCGAACTGCCTCAAAGTGAACTCAGCCAGAGTGTCGTTTCCCGACTTGAAAAATATTGCAGCCTGTCTTGTTTCCGAGCCGGTGTTTTTCGTATATGAAACCGTGAGTGGGCTAAACGCCTGATTGTCAACAGCCGACTGGATTACACTGAGGCTCACCCAGTCAGAATCACAGGTAATTGAGTCGCAAACAGTATTTTCTGTCGTGAAGGGTATTACTGTCTTGCCTTCCTGATAGCCTACCGTAGCCCTGTTCCCGTTGGTGAGGATTATCCTTTTCCCGTTTACTGATGACTGTTGGGTTATCCATACGTTGTACTGCCTCTCTTCACCTCCAAGCGCGAATACCAGCGTCATTACGGCTGCCCTTCTGTTTGTGCTTGTGTTGGCGTTGCAAGTGTACCGTATCTTGCCGTCCTCGTGCCAAGCCCTTATCCAGTCTGTGGCAAGGCTGACGGTTACCGTGTCGTATTCTCCCTCTATTTCAAATTCTCCGGTAGTCTTGCCGGGTGGAAGGTTTAATTCTCCCGGTACGGTTATGCTTATGCCGCTCTCGTAAGCCGAAGCCTGAGCCACTGTAAGTGTGTCCGTAAATGGAAAACCGTTTGGATCATAAGCCGTGAGGGTTATAGCCGCCTCTCTCCGCTCCCCGCTGTTGGGCTGTGCCGTGAGGTTTATGGTTGTTGAAGTGCAAGTGGCTTGAAGCCAGCTTGCCGACACTGACACTTTGTGCCCTTCAAGCCCCACACTGACAAACTGCAGCTCCCTTGTGCCTCCAGTCGCGTCCATATTGACTAACGTCAGAAGCACAGACAGCTCAGACGCAAGGTGTCCGGGCTTTATTATTATTGGTGTGTCCGTTATGAGTTCCTTTGCCATATTTATTCTTTATTTGTCTATATTGAAATAGTCTTCGAGTACCGACAACAGTGCCTCAGCGCCAGCCGTTTCAATATTTTCCCTGTGCTTGGCGGTAACCTCCCTTGCAATCGTCTGAAGCATATTGGTGGGTGGTATGCCGTTCCTGCCTATGCTTCTCGCTATCAGGTAAGCCAGCGATTTCTTTGAAATATTGTCCTTTGGCTTTATCCGCCTGTCCTCTATCCATTTCTGTATGACAGACACAGGTGGCGGTTTCAAGCCGGGTTTTCTGCCAGTTTCGACATTCTTCCACTGCGGGGCAAGGTGTATATAGCCTACTGCCTCAGTGTCAGTCATTTCGACTGTTACGTCCTTTTTGGCGTCTATTCCTGAAAGCTCCCCGGTTGCAACCTTTGGATATGGGCGGAACCGTCTGAGGCTCTGCCTGTACTCCTTGGCTATTTCCTCAAGGCATTTTCTGAAAGCCCTCTCAATCCTGTCTTCAAGTCGTGTGTCCATGCCGTTCCTGCATCATCTTTTTTTTATTGTTCTCCCTTTTGATATGCGCCGCCAGATAGGTGAAGAACTCGCTTATCGTGTATTTCCATGCCGTGTTGAAACTGGCGTTGGTGTAGTCAGCCACAGTCTTTAAGGTTTCAATCCACGCCAGAGGGTTTTCGTTTTCTTCCGGGTATTCAGTATCCTCCTCCTTACTGCCGATAAAAGGGGCAAGCACTCTATTGCTTTCAATATTGAACTTGCCCAGTAGAGAAAAAAACCCTGATACTGCGCCATTGTAACATTATCCCTGAGCCATTCGGTGAAGTCCTCCATGTCGTATCCTACACCGTACTCCCCGTTCACGGGCACAAGACAGGCGGCTAGCACCGCAGCCCTGTCGTTCATAACCATGGCGCTGTTCAAGTCGGCGTATTGGCGGTAGCTCATCCTCTCCAAACCGAAGTTGGGCTTGAACACTCCCTGATAGTCAACACCTTGGAAGTCGACAGGCTCACAGGGCGTATACACCCAGTCCATTTCGTTTTTCAGTGCCGCCACTTCGGTTATGTCCATATTCCAAATCTTGTCCTCTTCTATGCCGGTTAATATTGACAGCACCCTGACATCCTTGTCCAGCCCAGTGCCGTAATCCTCACCGATAGCCTCTACCAATTCGCATTGGGCTATCGTCATTTCGTTCCATCCTTTTGTCATTGTTTATCTGTATCTTTCGCTTGGTGGTATTTTCTTTTTTCTTCTGTGGGGTACGCTCATCGCGTAAGTCGCCGTGTGGCTCAGTCCGTAGTAAGCCATAGCGAGGCTCATAACGCCGTCGTCATGGTGGCTTCCAGTCGCGTTGTATGTGTAGCCGGTTTTGGTTTTTTGCACCCCGTAATTTTGTAACTGTGTCTTCAGTTCCCTGTCGTCTGCAATCTTGCACTTGCCCTGTTCCAGAGCCTTGGCAAGGTTCTCGATTATCATCCTCTTACTCTCGTTGTCGGTATGGAACTTAATCATAGTGAGTCCGGTTATCCTCTTTTCAAGCAAGTCCAGATAAACCTTGCCTATGCTGTTTTCCTCGACTATCACCGTCTTGACGCCTGAGTGCAAAATCAGTGAAGCTACCTCGTCAATCATCGCGGTAGGGGATAGAGTGTTGTCGTACCATATCCTCGTCGTGTCGCCGTCCTTGTCCAACCAAGTGAGCCAAGTGTAGTCGTTTGAAGTTCCAATCCCCCAGTCAACGCTACAAATATCAGGCAGTTGCGTACTGTTACTTAAAGTAAAACTTTTAAAGACATAGCCGCCGTCGGTAATGAACTGCGCGAGGTATTCTGAGCGGAAGCGCATGTCAGGAAGCCTCTGTCTGTAATATTCAAGCCTCTCCGGGGGAAGGTATTTGGAAGTGTCGTACTCAGCCCAGTCGAAGAGCTTAACCTCCTTGTCGTGGCATAGCCTGTAAAACTCCCCGTCAGCGAAAAGTGGCGTTGAGAGTACAAGAAGGTTCGCGTTGTGTGCGTCAAGTGTCGGGTAAAGTATCTGGTATACCGTGTCCTGCAGGAAGGCGCCCTCGTCCAGAATAAGGATTCCGTCTTTTATCGTCATACCTCTGAGTGAGTCCAGCTGCTCTCCGGAACGGAATACTATCATAGCCCCGTTTGTCAGGACTATTTCAAGCAGCTGTGCGTTGGCTGAGCGTATGATACCAGAGCCTTCCAGCATATTGACTATGTGCGTGTATACGCGCCTTGACTGTCCAAGCGTGGGTTCAACTAGGCAACTGACTGATTTTAGGCGTAAGGCGTACCATATCAGTATGATTTCGGCTAAGCAGGATTTGCCCACCTGACGTTTTGACTTCACCACCGCGCGTCTTCCTTGTGTTTGCTCTGTAATGTAGTCAAACACTGGCTGTTGCCACGCTTCAAGTTTTGGAAATGTCAGTGTCATTGAAACTTTATTTCAAATACTTGGTTGATTATTGGTGTTTCCGCATACACCCCGCACATACGGTTTTGCTCCCGGATTACCTCAAGTTGCATCTTCCTGTCGTCAGCCTCAGCCGCCTCACGGTAAAGCTGTTCCAGTCTGCGCCAGTTCCTTTCAGCCGCCTCTTGCATACCGTTGCGGTATGTTTCATAAATATCGTCCATCGTCAGTCTGGCGTACCTCATTGCGTCCGAAGCCCTTATACCAAACTCCTTTCTAATTTCTACCGACACTTCTTTTACCATCCTGCCCTGCATCAATCTTTTATAGGCGAAATCCCTCACCTCCACTGGCAAGCCGTCAGTGTCTTTTGCGGTGTCAATCTTTACCGGTGTTGATTTCTTATGGGTATTGATGTCTGTCATTTGGATTTGGTTTTAGTCTTTTTGGGTTGTGTCTGTTGCTGTGGCGTGTATTCGAGGTAAATCTTGCCCAATTGCTGGAAGTTGAGAAACGAGCATCTTCCGCAACTGGGTGTCGTGTGGGGGCTTTTGCCCAGTTCCTTTAGGGTGTTGATTACCAGCTCGTCCTCAGCTCTTGTCGTAGCTCTCTTGTAATTGGCTTTTACTGCCGTCCTGAAATGCCCCTCGAGGGGTTTCAGCCTGTTGTATTGTTCTTCTGTAAGTTGTGTCATTGTATCAGTCTTATCAGTTTGGTTGCCGTATCCCTTAGCGCCATTATCAGCTCGCTTATTACGGGCGTAAGTGCGCAAGTTATTGATAGTACGGCAATATTTTTTATAGTTATTTGTGTCAATATTAAGTATGTCAGCCCAGTCCACCATGTGAGGCACAGGCTGCAGTCAATTGGCTTGAGCGTGTCTATCCTTACGTTAAGCCATCTTGACAAAATTTTCCTTATAGTCTGTGGGAATCCTGAAATGTCTGCTATGAAGGTGCATATTACCGCTATGCTCAGAATGTCAGCGGCGCATTGAAGTGTACTTGTCATATATATCCCTCTTGAGTCGGTTTATTGTTTTTAGCGTTTCGTCATAGTCCTTTCCGGTTATGGTTGCCAGTTTTCTCGCGCTGCCGGCTTCCAAGTATTGTATAAAATATTTTCTCTTTCTTGTGCTGAGCGTTGAGAGTATGTACGCCGTCAGTGCCGCCTTCTCGTTGTCGCTGTCAATTATTGACAGGTATTCGTCCTCAATCTTCCAGTATGCTGTCTTTTTCTTCATAAACATTGTCGAAAAACTCCGGGTATGCTGTCGTCCTTGGTGATTGTAACTTGGTTTTGAACCAGCTTGTATTTGAGCGGGCTTGCTTGTAAATCATACCCCATAGGAAGTGTTCCATTTTACCTGTTTGGATTACTGCTTGTATCTTTTCCCTGTGTTCGAGGATCCAAAGTATTAGATATGATTTCAAATCCTCCATGTCAGTTGGGGTTATCGGGGTTGTGGACATACTGGCAGCCGTTTCTTCCACATAGTTTGTGGCTTGCAGGAATATTGCCAAGTCGTCGGCGTTGTCAGTTTCTTTCCATTTGTGCCTCATCGCGTTTACGTTTTAGTTTGCCGGCGGTTCTTCTCACCCTGCCTTTTAGTATTCCCTGATTTTTTAGCCCATGCCCTATCTGGCTTCTTTTGTACCCTGTTGCCTCCATCATTTCCGCTGCTGTCTGAAATATTTTCTCGTTACCTTCATTGTCCGTGTAAATCAGGTATCCGTAGAGTTCGGCGTAATCCCTGCGGTGTATTTTCTGGTGCTGTTCCCGTGTTACCAGCATAAGATTTGAAATCTTGTTGTTTCTTGCATCGCCGTCGATATGGTGTATTTCGTAGCCGTCCGGTACTGAGCCGAATACTGACAGCCATATAAGCGTGCCGGTAGTACCGAATAGCCTTCTTCTGTTATTGTAGATAGCCACTTGGGTGTATGATTTTGTCCTGTTGCACTTCTCGATTCTTGCCTTGTCGTAGTAGCCTATGAACCTCTCTTGGTTATGTGAGTAAATCTTGCCTTCGTGTGGATAAAAGGTGTAGTTCGGGAAGTTTGGGATTTCTGTCCTAAATGGTATTTGGTTGCTTAACCGCGACTCTATGGTTATTTCTTCGCCACTGTGGTTTAGTATGTCTTTCATACTTATAAATATTTTCCAAATTTGAAAAATGTCAATATTTACATAAAAAAAAATCCCCTCGTTTTGAGGGGATTTAGTCATTCAGCCTTTCTGTATACTTGGTTGAGGGCGTTTGCTATGAAGTCGGCGTTTTCCCTTTCCAACAGCCTTGTATAGTGTTGCGTAGTCGTTACCGAAGAGTGTCCGAGCATTTTCTGTATGGCTGGTAGGGGTAACCCGAGTTTGAGAAGGTTACGGGCAAAATAGTGGCGGCACTTGTGGCAAGTGAGGTTTACGCTGATATTGCAGATGTCCTGTATTTCCTTCATATAAGCATTGTACTTGCAGTTGCTCAGTTTGAGCGGGGTAATGTCATAGTTGTACTTTTCAAGTATTTTTAATCCGTCCGGCAATATTGCCGTAGTGTACTCTATGCCTGTCTTGTGCCTTTTCCCTTGGTAAATGTGTATGCCGTTCTTTTCCGTTATATTGTCCGGGTTGAAGGAAGTGAAGTCTATATATGACAAGCCGGTAGAGCACATGAAGATGATTCCATCGCGTATCTTGCTTAGTCTGTCGTGGAACTGTTTTGTCTTGATTGTTGCGTACTCTGACGCTGACATTGTCCTGACATTCTCAGGCATCTTTTTAACTTTAAGCGAGCTTGACGGGTTGTGGCTTATAAAGCCCCGGTTGTATGCGTAGGTTACTATTGTCTTTATCTTTGCCGTATAGCCTGCCAGTGTTGAGGCTTTGTATCTTTTCTGATATTGAAAGAAAATATTTTCTATGTCAGATATCGTAATATTTTCTATGTCCTTGTCAATATTGGCTATGTCTGTCAGTACCTGTTCGTACTTCCGGTATTGGGAAAATGTCAAGTCGTTACCAACACGTGGTTTGAGGATATCAAGATACTCTGTCTTTAAGTCGTGTGTTGTCTTCCTGTATAGTATTTTCTCTATGTTTTTGAGGTTGTCCGTCGTTACCGGTATGTTGTGGCTTCTGAGCCTCATAATACGGCTGTTGATGTCATCCCTGACGGCGTCGGCTATCCTTTTCGCCTGTGTGTCCCGTTTCGTCTTGGTTTCCTTTTCCCACTGAATTGGGTTGTAGGTGTAATCCGTTGCCATTACCGAGCGTCTTACGCCGTCGTTTACCGTTACCTCCACTCTCGCGACACCCTTTGAGGTTGTCTTGCTCTTTCTGCACTGTACGCTGATGTTTAACATTGTTGATTTGTTTTTTTAATTGTTATTTTTGTTTTGTTCTGTTGAAATGGAGAGGCTTTTTCTTTGTGACTCCCGAGCGTCAGATTCCGGTACTGAGCAAGGGTTAGAATCCCTTCGGGGCTACTTATGGGTGTCGACAGACACCCATTTTCTTTTGACATTACTGATTTTCAAACAGTTGAAAAATCATAACCCTATTTCAAATCCAAGACTCAGGCGCCACAATTGCGACTCGTCCAAATCATTCATATTTTCAGTCGCAAAGGTACGATAATTTTCTTGGGCTACAAGGGGTTGGGGGCACTTTTTTTTAATTCAGTTGAAAAAAAGAGGACTGCCCTTTTGTCTGGGGTAGTCCGTCTTGTTGATTCATATTGGTTTTTATTTATTTTCCTTAAAGTGGGAAGAACTGACAAGTTCGGTTCTTCCCTTTTGATGCCTTATTGTTTAGTCTTGCTTCTTGATTGCCATGCCTTCCACACCCTCAAAGTGTCAAAATAGCCATTCCAACCTTCTGTCTGAAGTTTATTAGTATAAAATTTGACAAATTCCTGTAACTGTCCCATGTTAACGCCGGGCTGCTTCTTGATAACCTCAACGTTCAGCATCATATTGTCAATCATAGCCTTTGGACTATATTGTACTTGTGTCTGTTGGGGTTGCTGAGGTACGGGCTGAGGCTGTTGAGGCGCTGTATTGGCTTGTACGAGCTGTTGCGGTTGTCTTGGCTGTCCGGTATTGGTATCCCATTTTACCATTTCATTCCCGAAACGGTTGACGATTACCAAGTGGGTTATCTTCCTATTGTCGTCATAGGCGATTTCTGACACCTTGTAGCCGGTACAGCCGTAGCCGTCATCCTGTATCTCAATCCTTGGACTGGAATATAACTCGGTTACGCCGAAACGGCTGAGGCATCTTTTGAAAGTATCGCTCACCAAACCTTTATTCTGCTCGATAGTGCTTTCTGAGCCTGTTTCGCTTCTGCTTATCCACTCTCCAGTCTGTGGGTGTCTTATTGACAACTTGTTGAAAAGCAGTCCACCAGCCTCGTAGAATTCATTTTGCCAGTTGAGGTTACCTACAGTTTCGTCCAACAGGGTTGTGACGGCTCGGGAATCGATGTAGAGCAACAGTATTTTCGTATCACTGTTCTTTGCCTTGTTTTGTGGACGCACCTCGATTTCGTGGGGGTACAGCGTCCTGAATTTGATGTTGTTCATGTTTGAAATATTTTTAAAATTATCTGTATATTTTCGGCTGTTTTAAAGTCTTGAAGGTTATGTCAATATTGTCGTCCAACAGTAACTGGGTGTCCTCGAAATTAAGTCTTCCCGTACTGCAGTCAAAGAAGTTCAGCATATCCCTTGTGGCTCTCAGATAATCATCATAGCAGTTGAAAGTGTATCGAGTCTTTAATTTTGTCCTCTTGACACCTGTTGTTATCGTTACAACAATCCCTGTTTCCTCGTTATTCATATTATATAATTTAAATGTTAATTAAATCTTGTTTTTGCTACTCGCTGTCGTTGTTTGACGCTGCGAAGGTACACTCAAGATTAGGAAGGTGCAACTAAAGTCCGAAAAAAAATCAAGAAAAAATGAAAAAAAATTTCATCTTAATTAAGAATTAGAAAAATATTTACAAAAACAAGTCTTAACACCTTGTGTTTGAGTGTGTTGTGTATGATTGTTTATTTCTTTATCCCTCGTAACAAAGATACAATAATATTTGTAATAGTTACAAAAAACCCTTGACTATCTTCACCAGACTGTCAAGGGGTAACAAAATAATGTATGTTGAATAGAAAAACTTTTTGGTAGCTCCGCCTTTGCTATTCCTCACGAACCGCCGGCGGCGTTAAAAACAATTAAATTTTAAACATGAAAAAATAGCAGATTATTGAAAAAATATTCGAAACTTATGAATTATTGTCTTTATTGTCCAGTGTTTCTTTGTCCTCGTCCTTCTTGGGGGCGAACAAGTGGTGCAGATTTATCAGTGCCTCGAACACCATTTTGATAGCTTTGATGATTTTGTCGAACATAGTCATGCGGTTTTATTACTTAAATAGTCCGGAAGCTCTGGTTGCTGATTGTCTTCTTGCACTTGTGGCAATACCAGCCAGCGTAATAGTGCCTCCAGTCGTGCCTGCAGAATAAGCTCTTTATCCAATCCAATATCCTTGTCATTTGTTGTCGATTCTTTATATATAAATATGATTGAAGAGCCTGAAAAGTCAAGGTTAACAGGAAATAATTTCTATTTCTGTTTAATTTGTCAGTATTTGTACTCACTTGAGTACATTAGTTCACTCTTTGTATGAATATGCGTGAATACATTCGTTTTCCATTAACGTAACCACGTCCTTTTTCAATATCTAAACTATATTCGTTACCGATTATCTTATACACGTTGTATGAGGATTCTTGCATAGGTTGGCTTTCCGTTGATTGCGCTGTCCGCATCCTTGACAAGCATTGTGGACTTTCGTTTTCCTTGTCTGTGGCAGTCGTTTGCGTTGATGATCCTGTACTTGCTGTATGAGGATTCTGAAGTATGGTGTCTTGCCGTTGACTGACAAGTCCTTGTTGTCGTTGCCGTGTCTGAATTTGATGATTCGGTAGACATTCTCTCTCTCTCTCTTTTTTTTTTTAGCGGTGCTTCAAAGCGCAGCAAACCATCTGAGCATAAATCGTTGAGTATGGTAATAGGAACACCGATGACACCTTCATAGTCATAAGGTATGTCCTTAACCTTGTCTACATTGATAGCGGAATAGTTATCATAGTATTTGTAGTCACTTGGGTTGTATGACTTTATCAAGCATTTTGGGTAGTTCTGCTTGTTGGTTTCCATGTTGGTGAACCATGATATGTTGCCGAACTTTTTCACATTGCCGTCGGGTTGCACGAAATCATGCACCATGTTGTGCCCCAACCAAAGTTTACCTTGGATTATGTACGGGAATATCTCCTTGTAGGTAATGGCATTTTGCGGTGAAATGACAAGGAATTTTACGTTGTTGTCGAACAACACCTTGAAGTATTCACGAGCCAATGAGAATGGCGGATTTGTCACCACGATGTCTGCTTGCTTGAGTAGTTCAACACATTCTTCAGAGCGGAAATCTCCGTTGCCGTTGAGTTCCTGTACCTGTATTTCCTCATCGTCTACCATTCGGTTTCCGTTCTTGTCTCCCTCATAAATGAGGATAGTACCCTTGCCGTTTGCGTTGAATGATGTGGTAATGAGTTTCTTCAATCCGTAATGCTCGAAATTCAATGAGAAGAACTTGAAGAAATTGGATTGTCTCGCATCGTCACAATTGCAGTAGACAACCTTATCTTTGAACTGCTCCTTGTAATGGCGCAACTCTTTTTCGATGTCAGTGAGTTGTGTGTAAAACTCATCACATTTGGCTTTTTTTGCTGTGTGCAAATTGCTGTTCTTGTTTGCCATGTTTTTGAATGTAAATATTTTTCGGAACCTTCCGGTAAGGGGCTTATTCTATTTAAAGATAAATAGTTTAATAGGTTATATGGACAGGAAATGGGCAACTCTCACTGTTAAAGATAGATTCGTTTTCACGTTGTCAGTGTGTTCCTTCAGTCTTGGCTGGATATTGGTGTTTGTCGGCTTTTTTGTGCCTCCACTCGGGGAAATATCAAGCTCAGTACTGGGTATCTTCGGCACGTCGTTGATTTTTACCGGCTCGTGTCTTGGGATTTCGATGCATTACGATAACCAGCTCCAGAAGATAAAGAAGGAAGTCGACTCACGGCTAAAGAGTGTGGCGGAAAAGTCTTAAAGTATTGAGGGTGAATTAGTTTTCACCCTCTTTTTTTGTCGTCAGGACACTGTCCAAATAGAGTATGAACTTGTCTGGAATCGTTTTCAGCGTTTCGTTCTTGTCATAGTAACCCTTAAAAGTGTTATAGCCGTGTATTATCATAGCCTCTTTGACTGTGGGTGTTAAAGTATACCCCACACCACCCAAAAATGTCGTTATAATTGATACTATCAATATTCGTTTTAGTGGTTTGAGGATTTCGGGGCACTCACAAGCTATCAGTGCCCCGACACCAGAAAAAACAACTATCAGTGCGCCTATTACAAACATGATTTCAAACGCCTCTTTGATTGCGTCAAGCCTAGTCAGAAAGTAAATCTCCATATTTTATTGATTTTTCAAAAATATGATTGAAAATATTGCCAAGTAAAGCCTTAATATTCCTGTTTTTCAAATTACGCCCTCTGACGGCTTAAAAATGTCCCGGTGATACTTTGTACCACCCGTGGGGTTAAACGCTCTCAGCGGGGCTGTTTGACGCCTAATTCTGGCTTGTATGCTTGTCTGTGGGTATACGGGTGTGTATGTGTGGTGTTTTAACCTGAAAATGGGTGTTGAAAGTACAAGTGCGTGGGCTTGTATTAAGTCATTACAAGTATTGTGGCTTGTTTGGCGCTTTAATGGCTCTGTGAGCGCCTAAAATACTTTCACTGGACACTTGTACCAGCCAATACTGTTTATGCTGTCGGGTACAGGTTAAAAGTGCCTTAAACGGGCGTGTGTGCGTGTATGGTGTCTGTGTTGGAATGGGTATGAGGCTGGGAAAGGCTTCATATTCGCGCCCTGAGCGCCTAAAATACTTTCAGTGGGCGTATGGTAGTCTGAGAGTCTTATCGTGGCTCAGCGGGGCTGTATGGGCTTGTTTGTCCTGTGATAATGTTCGAGGTTCTTAACGCGTTCGTTGAAAACAAGTGTTCAACTCACCACTAAACCTTCTCAACCCTGTGTCTTATGCTTTGGTTAACGCAGCTTGCGCTGCGGTGCAAATTTGATTTTTCTTTTCTTTGTGTGTGGGTGTTGGGGTGCTGAAAACAATAGGGCAATTTTTGATGTGTTTTTGTTAAGATAAACACTTATATGTTGTATTGTATTTGTTTATTATTATTCTTAAGAATATATATAAGTATTTATCTTATCATTTTTGTTTCAATTTTGCCCTATCAGTTTGCACCGTCCAACAGCGCCAGCAAAACAACAAACAAAAAAAGAAACATTGCATACGCAGCGCCAGCGTAGTTTAATAGAAACCACAAGACACAAGGTTGACGGTTTTAGTGGCGAAATCACTGAAAGGGATTGAGCGCGTTAAGAAACCGGAACAATAACCAAGACATAGGACGATAGCCTTGAAACGAAATCTGAAATAGTTCGTTTCAAATCAGGCTAACGTCCGTACACACAAACAAACCAATATTGTACTATATGTTAAATTTCATTAAACACGTATACAGAGGTACTCGAGGTTTTGACAACTACGTAAGAAACAGCAGATGAATGCGTTAAAAATATTGTCTTAAGCCTTGACAAATGGAAATGTTTGTCCTAATTTTGTATAAAATTATATAAAACATGGTTTTTAAGTATAACATTAGCGACGAAGCCCGACAATCAAAACCTCAAAAGACTGATTTCACTATAATCAGTTACCACATGTGCGCCACAAGCATGTCCGAACTGTTTAACAACCTAGTTAACGGCTTTATGGTGACATATAATTTCAAAGACAATTGCGGTGATATAAAGACAACTTTGTGTCCGTCTGAACGAAATATAGACAATTTCCACTCAACGGATTTCATGTTGTTTGATTTTGACAATTGCACGATACCGCCACAACAGGCAATCAAGGAATTGAACCAAAATCATATTTATCCGGCGTTTGTCTACACAACTTACAACCACAAAAACCCAGACAAGACTGTAGAAGGCAGAGATAACAGATATCGAATCTGTTTGACGCTGGACAACACCATTTCAACGCCGGATGATTATAACTACGTGTATAGTCTGTGCCGTGCCAAATTCAAGCAGATAAACAGCGAATTGATAGTCGACAATCAGTGCTCGGATTGCTCACGTGTTTTCTGTGGCACTACCCAGACTGACAATTCTTTCAATAAATATTTCCTTGAATTTCAACCCGTCAGCGTAAACAGACTGAAGAATGAATTTGAGCACATCAAAAAAATACCGGTAACA
This sequence comes from Bacteroidaceae bacterium, assembly GCA_045644005.1. Taxonomy (GTDB): domain Bacteria; phylum Bacteroidota; class Bacteroidia; order Bacteroidales; family Bacteroidaceae; genus HGM04593. Next base: position 17,847 of record JAZRGF010000137.1, read on the forward strand.
AGTGTACGAAAACACAAGAATGAAAATTGTGACTATACCACTTATTTCAAAGATGGATCCCTAATGAAAATGTGCTTGGGTTGTCACAACGAAGTAAAAAAAGTTGACATTAGAAACTGGTTTGAGCTAATAGGCATAATTGAGAGGTTCAAACACCTCTATATACCAAGACATACCCCTATCACTTACAACTATTCAGACATGGAAGAACATGAGTTCACGGCGTTAAAAGAACCGTTTTATGAGGTTATGCTACCCAAGAACAACATTAAGCTGATAGACGGGAAACACAGAAGGAGATGGTTGTGGCATTGGGGTTGCACAAGACGTTTGATAAAGCCCGATTCGACTTTTGACGAAATTCTGATTTCACTTTTGGCTGACGCAAGACACAGCATATCTTTCAATCAGGACAAACCGGCAGACGTAAATAAAGACGGAACAATAGTAGAACAAATTTTATTAACAATTGACGACATTATGGAGATTAGCAAAAATGTAATTGATTCCAATTTGGAAGACTTGAGGAAGCACAAGAATCTGCAGCCAAGGTTTCAAATGTTGATACCTATCGGCTATGGTGAAATCAAGCTGAAGCAGGGATGGCAGAAACGAAGACAGACGTTGTTAACCCAAAAAATAGTTGACGAAATGAAATACAAGGGTGAACTGAACCTGTTTACCCTCAACGCCCTGTTGTTGAAGAACGGCATGAAGCAGATTACAGCTGAAACCTATCGCCAAAAATACAAGCCGAAACAGATTAAGGAAAAGAAGCCAAAGGCGAAAACACCCAAACAGCCAAAGACAAAGAAATATGATTTGGTTGAAAGGTATTACAGCCCCGACATTTCAGCCTACAGGTGCTTCAAGATTATGGTTGAATCCGGCGTTAAAATCAGTCAGACAATGGTAAAGAACTATTACCGTGATATGTCAAAAAAAATATCGGAAAAAACTTGCGTAAATATTTAATTTTTAATACCTTTGCATATATTTAAATGAGGTTAATTGCTAATGATATAATTATAAACCATTTCAGACAACCAGTCCGTGAGGATAGGTTGTCTTTTTTGTTTCAGAGGTATGAAAATATTTTACAATACTTTCTTGTTTGTTTTTGAAAATAGTCGTACCTTTGTACTTGAAAGATGGCTAATACATTAAATACATTTTCAATGTTGTAAAACTGTTGATTTTTTTATTGTTTTGAGGGGGGCAGGCACTTGTGGTTGCGTGTCTGCCACCTTTTTTAAAAGAACCTGCCACTACCAACAATATAGATGTTTAAAAATGTTCTGCCCCGACTGTCCTTATGGATAGCCGGGGTTTTTTGAATTTAAAAAAAAGAGCACCAGTATTTTCCGGCACTCTGTAAAGATTTTTCAGAACCACTTGCAGTCAGGGCTGTGGAACACTGTAACCGTGAACGTCATCATAGCCCCGGCACACAGACATGCAAGCCTTTCCTCGAACAGCTGTATGCCCTCTATTTCAATATTTTCATAGGTTTGGGCTATCCTGTCCGCCAAGTTACAAAGCACCTCAACGGCGTGGCTCTGGATGTCCAGCACGTTAGTGCCGTCGTCAGTCTGAATGTCGGCGTAGAACAAGCCGAAATCAAATGACGTCATACCAGCCTCAATGTCGTAGTCAGCGCCGGTACAGTCAAGTACCATAGCCGAATACTCAGTGTCGCCCTTGGTGTTCAAGTCCCAAATATTGCCCGTGTATACGGTATTGACATTTGGCACAGCCCTGCACACACTCTCAATATTTTCAGTTATATCCTTCAGATAATTCATACCAATTAAGATTTAATTACTGTGCTTCAGCATAACTTGCATGTACCTCGAAATCGTAGTCTGGCATGTACTCTGGCATGTCAAACCTATCCGCACCCGGCACTATCGCGTTCCAACTTTGGAAGGTATAGCCTTCCCTAACAGGGGGTTCGGGTAGTTCTATTCTATCCCCAACTTTAAACCACCGAGTTTCAAGATAGTCCCATTCAATGAAGATGTCTATCTTATGCTCTTCACCACCGCCACCGGCATAGTCGATTGGACAGTCGCCGTCAGAGCAGTGGATCACGCTCACATTTGTTGACTCGAATATTGTATTAACGCTGTCTTTCTCAATGTCTGCCCACTGTTGCATAGTGCCGCCGAAATAAACGTCTATCAAGCTCGGATTCTCGCTTATTGCGTATATCTCGATTTTCCTTACGCTGGCTGGTATGGTTAAGGTTGGCAAACCACGTGCTTTCAAGGCTTCTGACTTGATAGCGGTACAGCCGTCCTTAATAATAACCTCCCCATAATGGGCTGCCATAAGTTCGTCACTGCTATTGTACAGGTTGCCGTTGTCCGAATACATATGTTGCTGGTTGTCAGCCAGTATCGCCTGTAAGCTTACACAGTGGCAGAAAGCTCCAGTCATCGGATATGAGTAAGGCTGATATAACTGATACCCGTCAGCTGTGGCGAAGTTGATTGTTGTCAGATATTGGCAATTATAGAAGTCATATCCGTCCGTACCTACCAAACCCTTCGGAAGATGGATTTCCCTAATTGTCTGGCATTCGAAAAACAGTCTGTCAGTCAGATAGGCGTTGTTGAACTCGCTCAAGTCCAGCATGAACAAGGCGTCATGTCCCGGGAACTTTTGAAATTTGATTTCACTGTAAGCCCTCAAATTGGGGTGAGTGAGCTTTGCCCAGCCCTCTCTCGTGTTTGGATCATATACCCTCTCGACACACTGAAGCCACTCGAACGGCTCGGGTATGTATGCCATGATGTCAAACGATATGTCGCTGTCCTCTCTCCAGTCAGCCACCCTGTAACGCAGTGTGTAGTATTGCTGCTCACCGCTTGGTATTTCAAAATAGACGGCGGTTACGGTAATGTCATTTGCCGGCATATACTCTGGCAATCCTTCCCAATATTGGAAGGTGTAGCCGTCCTTTTCGGGCGCGATAGGCGGTATTATCCTCTCACCCTCTTGGTATGAATCGAAACCATATACGTTGCCGTCTACCGTGTACAAAACCTCATAGTATGGCTTTTCAGGGGTGTCAGGGGTGTCAGGCTTTTCGGGGGTGTCAGGCTTTTCGGGGGAAATGTGTCCGCAAGTGCCGTAACAGGGGCGGATAACGTGTTTTCCTCGTTTGCCACCCAAGAAAATAGGTGATGAGTACGCTGAGTGTATTTCAGATGTGCAGTCCAGTTCGGGGTATTTTGCCCTGTTCGCTCTCAGGTAGCGCTGAAGCCTCATCTTGTAGTAGTCGGATTTTTGGGTGTAGTAATCCTGCAGTCTGAACACCTCATCCAAGCTCAGGCTCTCCACTTTCTCATCGCCGGTTGTAACCGCTCCGGCGTTGTCTATCTTGACACTGACAATTGGAATCAGCTTTGAAATGACGTTGTAGCAAAGGAAATACAGGATGTAGTTGTCAAGCAGCTCAGTGTATCTTCCGGGCACTTCTCCCTTGTTCACAGCCTCTTCCAGCTTGGTTATGAGGTGTATGCCCAGCACTGTCGTAAGCTCAGTCTGCTGAGCCTCGCGGATAGCCGTCAGGATGTACTTTTCCGACAGGTTGTCTGATATGTTCGTCAAGTCCTTGACGTCGTTTGGCGTTATGAAATACGTGTGCATTATTTTAATCTGATATTTCAAATGGGGTTATTGTAACGGCTGTTCCCAATACTGTCTGAATAGCCGTAAGTATGTGGCGTCTGAGAGGGCTGACGGTAGTGTTGTTGTACAGCTCGAAACTGTCCTTGTATTCCTCCTTACTGAAGCCGATATTTTCAGTGCTAATGCCGAAAAGGTTGGGGTTGGCACGGAAAGCTGTGAATATCTGTTGCCTTGAGCGCTTTGAAAGGCTTTCATATTGCTTGTCGAAATCAGACACCTCAATCTTCTCGACACTTGTGGCATGATCCTTGTCGCTTGCGAAGTTGATTATAAACCGTCCGGCGTTGTCAGAGCCGGTAAACTTTTCCATTATGTCACATTCGATTTCTTCCCTTACCTCGTCGCTTGGGATACCGTTAAGGAAGTTGATTATGTAACTGGGTACGAAGCCGTTATGGATGTTGTTCAAATGAAATTTGTCTATTTCCTTCTCAATCTCGCAGGCTGTAACCGAGGCAGCCCACAGAGGGCGCGGATAAGTCGTGTTAGGGCTGTTCAGCTTGAAATAGTACACACTGGACTTGTCATCCCCTTCAGGCGTGTATGCGGGGTATCTGAGCGCCTTGGTATGGTATTTCTCCCACTTCTTTGAGTACCAGAAATTGGTGTTGTTCTCATCACTGCGAAGCGACTTGAAATCAAGGTAATAAACGTCCGTAACCTTGCCGAAGGCATTTTTTATTACGTTCATGGCAAATCCGCCATACTTCAACATATCGAGCGCCAGACACCTTACCAGAGTTTCCATATCTGATTTAGGGTTTGGCTTGTCAGCCTTAACCTCAGCACCGCAGATATAGTCCGCTGTGCCGTCGATAACGGACTGCAGAGTAGCCACAGACTCATACAAGTCGTGCAGATACCTTGGGTACTGGTTGCCATCACCCCACACCATCATTTCACCGTTCTTAATCTCAGTCGGCTTTATAATGTTGTCCTCCCAAGACTTGTCCAGTGCCGAGAACACGACAGACACCTTGTCTTTTGACATTTCCTTTTTATTTTTCTCTTTCATTTTCTCTTATAAAATATTTCATTTCTTCCCTCTTCAAGGTTACGGTTATTCCTGATTGTCAGCATCGTAACGCTGTATCCGTCATTCACGTCCACCTCATACTGTCCTCTTGGGATATCGTCCAATCCGTCAAGCTCAAAGCAGATAAAATCTGACAGCGTAGAGTGCTCAGCCTGATTTTCAAATATTTTCTCATACCCCTTGTGGCTGTTGCTTATCCTCACCTTGTACGGGGGCATCTTGTAGCCCATGGGCGCGGGTACGCTTATCCTCTGCCCTGTATGTCTTGTATAGTAAATCATCCCTTCAGCCTCCTTAGCTCATCATCAAGGTAGCGTGCGAATTCCCAAGACGCGTTGCCGGTAATCATGTCGGAAAAGCACTTGAAGACGCAGCGGTAGCCGTTGAAATCGGGGCTGTTCTGTCCGCTCTCCACCACCACACTTTCAAGTCTGACGCCCTCAGTCATCCCGAAAATCACCCACCATCCTTTCTTGGTCCTAACTGCCATCATAAGGCTCTCGCGCAACAGCTTGTGCAGCTCGTTACGCCTGTCGCCGCCGATACGGCTAAACTGTATGTTGATTGTTTCCTCACAATACTCCACGCCGTCCTCTCGGCTTGTCATAGTTGAGGTAAACGAGCCTGACTGGGGGTTAATCGCGAAGTAACGGAACCTGTCATCCCATTCGCCGCTATCCTTGTCGTAATTCTCCCAAATCCTGTCAATTTCCCCGCTGTCGGGGTTTGAAAAGAAAGGCGCGTCCTTAAACCGCCTGCCGATAAGCACGTCGGTAATGCCGCCTCTCTCGTTGTTGCCTTGGCACTGTATGCCGTTTATAACTCTGTTTGTACAGCCCATAATTCCTATGCTTTTTTATTATAAATAGTAAAACCACCCTGAAAATACAGGGAAAATACCTGAAAAGTGAGGCAAACCACACTCAAACCACTGAAACACAACACCATTTCAAGTCCATACACAACAAAAAAAGGACAGGAAAACAAATCCTGTCCTTAAAATATTGTACCCAATCCAAATTAGCCGTTCACCAGTGCGGTAAGCTTGGCGCTAAGCTCAGGGGAAGCCTCGTTCATATACCACTCGCTTTCTGCTTGAAGTGCGCAAGTATATTTCGAACCGTCACCCACAGCGGTTCCACTGTCGCCAGTTCCTGATACGCAAGTGGCTGGGGCGTCGTAGCCGCAAATCCACCACAAGCCTTGGGCGTCCTGACAAGCGACAGTCAGGTTTGCGTTGATAAGCGCGTTCATTTCAATCTTCTTGACGGTGTCCATTCTTGTAAATACAAGGTTAACCGTCTGGGTTACATAGCTGATTCCGTTGGCTGCGTCCTTTGTCAGAGCCTGAGTGAAGTTGGAAGAATTAGGGCGCACATAGAAGTGCCTCCAGTCCAGCTCACCGCTCTCGTCAGCCTTGTGTGTCTCAGCGTTGGCGGTAATCGCCCCCTCCTTGTACAGGGCTATGGCTACATGCTTGATGCCGCCACGTGCGCCCAGACAGTCATTGGCGATACCCGCGATAGCCTGTTGTAAACAACTCATATCGTATGCTGTTTTATTTCAATTATTATTAAGCGTTGGTTCCTACAACCAGCAAGTCGGGGAAACGTACCTGAGTGGCAGCGTTGAACTCGATATCGAGCTTCCAAACTCTGTCGTCATTTGAATACCACAAGTCGAAGATTTCCTCATCACCCTCGAAATCAGTACCGTAAACAAGGTTCTCGTTGAAGGTAGCCCACATTTCATTTGTGCTGTTCAAACCGTTGGTGCTCACAATCTTCACGTTGGTTCCGGGCAAGTAGATTTCGCCGCCGATACCCTCGTTAGCATTGTAGTGGTAGAGGTTCTTGGCAACCATTTCCTGTACGAAGGTGCGGTACTGGTCAGCGCCCATAAAGATACTTACCTCAACCTCTGCGTCAAGGATTTCGACAGGAATAGCGCTGTAAACGGCAACAGCCTTTTCATATACTGTAGTCTTGTCAGCGTAGCTTACTTCTACCTTGCCGGCGGTGTCGATAGTCCTGAAGCCTCTCATGCCGGTAACGTCATCACCCTTCCAGATAGCGGTTTCCAGCTTGGCTTTCACGTTCTTCAGGATGTTGTCAATAACAGCCTCCTCAGCGGGCATATCGCCGCCCTGTGCGCTGATTCTTACCTCCTCGTTCTTGTAGGTGTTAATCAAGTCCTTGGGGCAGAACTGCAACTGCACCGCCAGAATGGTAGGCTCCAGAATACGCTGTGTGAAAGAGGCGTTGCCTTCAGGGCTGAATCCGCAAGTGTTGCCGTTCTTGAAAGAGAAATTGGTGGTGAGCTGGTTAAGGGCGGTATTGCCCTTGACACCAGTCTGGATGCCGATTTTGCCGATAGTCTTGGCTCCCATTACTGCCTTGCCAAGCAGCTCGGACTTCTTCTGTTCTACATATCCTTGGATTTGTGATACTTCGTAGCTCATATTGTATGTCTTTTTTTAATGTTTTCCTTATTTTCTGATGCTGCGCAATATTTCCGCAGCCTTGTTTCTTCTGTTTGATGTAACGTCGTTGAAGGTTTCCTCGATAGGCTTCTCAGCGGGTTTGTCCAGCTCCTTGATAACAGCCTTCAAGTCCTCGATTTCGGCTTTCAGGGCGTCAGTCTCGTTCTTCAACTGATCCACGTCAGCCTTCAGTGTGTCAATTTCCACGGCATAGTCGGGTTCGGACTCGTTTTCATCCCGATTTTCAGTGGTTTCCTCTTCAAGAGCCTCATCCTCATCAATCTTGATTTCCACGATTTCCGCCACCTTGCCGTCGGTTACGGTAATAATCACCCCGTCGGTGTGGTACTCCCCGTCAGGGGCAGGGGTAAGCTCGTCGTCGATGTAAACCTCGACTCCCTGAGCCAGCTCGTCCTCCTTGTAGGTGAGGATACCCTCCTTTGTCTCTGTCTTGCCAAAAGCCGCAAGCAGTCTTGCCAGTCTTGTCTTTATGCTCATATTAGTCTTGATAGTGTCTATTTTCGGTTTGTTGCTGTCGCCGTTTTTTGGGGAAAACCAGCCCTCAATCGAGAAGCCCTGAACCTTGCCCCCCTTGATGTCTTCCCAGAGTTCCATGCTGTCAACATGGTATGTGGCGAACAGTGTGCCGTCTGGCATTGAGGCGAAGCCCTGTGGAACTATGCCCTTAGCAGTGTCCTTGATAAATACCTCGTTGAGCTTCAATCCTTCAATAAAGAAGTTGTCATGCTCGATGTCGTTGTTCCTGTACGTACCGGTGTCCAGCAGCCTCTCAGCCATTTTCCTTACGGTGTCCTTGGAAAAATACACATAGTATTCCCAGTCGCCGTCACGGCGGTAAATCTTCGCGTCGGGAATCATAAGCACTCCGGTAATCAGGTGCTGTTCGTTGTCACTCAGTCTGATGAACGTCCTGCCTCCGTCGTTGTACCTTTGCCATCCTATCAAAACTGCAGGATCATGCACAAGGCTGATGCAGTCTATTCCATTTGTCCAGTCCTCTATTGTCAGTTCGTATGTTTCCATATCGTATCGTTATTATTAAATATAAATTAGGGGAAAGTTGTTTCCTGTTCCCTTACGCTCACGCGCCTCATTGTGTCCCCGATATCGCTCTCAAGGATGTAAACCTTGATGTCGTCCTGCTTGCCTCCCTGTATGTTGAGAGCCGTCATTTCGTTTGCCGCCTGTGTGGTGTCAGCCACCGGGGCGACAGCCATCATCTGAAGTCCGCCAGCCGTCTGTGAGCCTCCACCGCCGCCTCCGAACTGGGTAGCCTTAATCTGTCTGTGCTGGGCTACACCGAAAGCCATAGCCGCAGCCGCGTTTGCCGCTCCGACGATAGGACCCACAAAAGCACCGAGTTTCATTGCCGACATATAGGCGTTAGCCACACCTGATAATGTGTTAATCCAAACCTCGGCAAGCTGCAGTTTCTTAACCCTCTCAAAGGCTTCCTTCGCCTGTTTCTCGTCAATCTTACCGCTTTCCAGCTTGCGGTTGATTTCATCCTCCATCATACTGGCTACCGTACCCATAAGGTTGCCCACAGCGTCAGCCGAAGCCGTCACGTTGTTAGCCGTCTTCTCAGCCTCTTCCGACAGCGCCGCCAGCCTTCTCTTCGACAAGTCAAGGCTCTCAGCCTGATACTCCCTGTCAAGCGCCTCACGCTGACGCCTGATATTCGCCCTTTCCCCGTCAGTCTGTGCCAGCCTGTCAAGCTTGTCGTAATAGTCCTGATACAGCCGGTACTCGTAATCCAGCTGGGCTTTGAGCGCGTCCACCTGTTCCACACCCTCCAAGCCGTCTATAAGGCTCCTTGTGAAGTCGGACTTTGAAAGCGCCTCGTCAAGGTTGGTTTCCAGCTGGTTTTTGAGAGAGTCTATCGCCCCCTCCCGAACCTCAGCCTTGTTCACGACAGCCGACAGCTTAATGTCAAACTCAGTGTTTGCAAGCTCCCTGTTGAGGTTTTTCAGCTCGCCCTCAATCCACGCCACGGCTTCCTTGTTGTTGGAATATATATCCGCCTTGTCCTCCAGCAGCGTTATGAGCGTGTCTGTGGCTCCACGCTGTATTTCCAGTAAGGCGTTCTCACGTTTGTAAACCTCCTCAGCCGTAATGCCCTGAGCCTTCAGAAGCTCGGTTTCCCGCCTGTAAGCCTCTATCGTGTTCTCGTTCGCCTCCTTTCGTTCGGCTATGAGGCTTTTGAGCACTTCAAGCTCAGCCTTCTGCGCCTCAGTCTTGGCTTTTGCGGTGTCGACAGCGGTTTTGCTGGTTTCGTTCTTTTTCTTTTGCTCAGAGTAGTAGAGAAGGCTCTTCTCGTTCTTCAGCCGCTCAGCCTGTTCGCTGTTCAGTTTTTTGAGTTCGTCCACGCGCTCCTTGTCAGCGCCCCTCATCTTTGAGGCAAGCTCTATCTGCTCGCGTATCTTGATGTTCTGTTGCCTCTGGTATTCAAGGATTTCCCTTTCTGACGCCCCCTTTGCCTTCAGCTCGTTCACGTTCCTTTCGGTAGCCTTGCCCATATCCTCTATGAGCTTAACCTGAGCCTCGAAAGCCACCTTGTTCTTGTCCTCCGACACCTTTCCGAACCACTCGCTCAAAGCCTTGAACTTGTCAGTAAGGAAGTCGACAGTCTTGCCAATCGCGCTGAATACGCCGCCCAACACGGGTACTCCCTGTGTAAGGTTTTTGACGGTATTCCAAATCTTGTCAATATTGGTAAGCAGCCCAACCAGAAGCATAATAAGCGCCGGTATGCCAAGGCTTGCCAGTGTAGTCCTCGTAACCTTCAGCGCCCCGTTCATCAACTTGGTAGCCCCGCTCATTGAGGTTATCGCCGTACCGCCCTGAGCCATTGCGGCTGACACAGCCTTTGTGTCCTTGTTAATCCAGTCAAGCACCCCATGGTATATCTTGTAAGTGGCACTGGACTTGTTGGCAAGCTCCTGATTTATAGCCTGCAGAGAGTTGAGTACAGTCATAAGCCCGTTGAGCTTGGCTATTGTCTGAGCCACGTTCTCGTTCTCCACTCCAAGTGCCGCCATAGCGCCCTCGTAGGCTCCCAAAACACTTGTGCCCGTAGTCATTACGGATATGGCGTCGTTGAACTTGGATGTGGCAAGCGCGTTTGCGTCTATAATCTTAGCCACGCTGTCCTGAGCGTTCTTCAGCTTGCCAGCCTCCTCGGCTAGATCCTGAAACCCCTTGTCAAGCGGGGATACGCCGTTTGCCAGCATCTGGCGCATGGCGTCCTCCAGCTCTCCCAGCCTCTGAGCCACGGGCTTTATGTCCTCGGCTATGCTGTCCATCTTGTCGCCTATCGGCTCGAGGGCGTCTGAGTATGAGCCGACATTACGGTAGCTGTCGCCGACAGTCTTGTCAAGTTGCTTGAGTTCGTCGTTGAGAGTGTTAATCCTCTGCCCCAAGTCAATACGGACAGACTCGTCGTTCACTCCCCTCCAAGCCTCGCGCAGTATTTTCATTTCAGCCTGTATTGCCGCGTAAGAGCCTTCCAGAGCCTCGTTCTTGCCCCTTGCCTCGTTCACTGCGTTGGTGTACTCCCTGTTGGTGTCGACAAGCTGTTGTACGGCGCTCTCGTATTCCTCGGTTCCCACAGTCAAACCGTTGAGGGATTTTTCAAGTTCCTGTAACTCAGC
>JAZRGF010000138.1:0-1645 GCA_045644005.1 Bacteroidaceae bacterium
GATCCAGCCCACCTTCATCACCATGTATCCCGTGGAGGTCAGCCCCCTGACCAAGAAGTCTCCTCTTGATCCCCGCGTCACCGAGCGTTTCGAGCTGTTTGTCTGCCACTCGGAGCTTGCCAACGCTTACTCCGAGCTGAACGATCCCATCGATCAGCGGGAACGCTTCATGAAGCAGGTGGAGCAGCGTGAGCGCGGCGACGACGAGACCGAAATGATGGACGAGGATTTCCTCAACGCCCTGGAATACGGCATGCCCCCCACGGGCGGCATGGGCATGGGCATCGACCGCTGTGTCATGCTCCTGACCGGCACCGACACCATCCGCGAGGTCATCCTGTTCCCCACCATGAAGCCGTTGGACTAAGAAACCCTTTAAAAACCGCCTAAAACCCCTATTTTTGGGCGTTTTTGAGCGACCGAAGGGCTTTGGTTGACCAATTTACCAATTATTTACCAAAAATGCTTGAGAAAGTGCTGTCTTTAGACGGCACTTTCTTTTTTGTTTTGCCATATAGATTAGTGCCTAAATGGAACTGCGGACCCGATAATCGAGTCCGCAGCATTGCGTGTATTAATGGTCTGGCTGACATAGGTTCAGTATATTCATGGCAATCTGCTCGATAACATCAATGAACATATCGTCACTTTGACCTGTCGGGTCAGGCAATCCCCAGTTGTCATCAAAGCTTCTGCCGATATAGGGGCAACCTACATCGCAGCCCATGGAGATAGCAATATCGGGCACAGGAATTTTATCAATGGTTTTGCTGTATTGGGTCTGCTCCATATCAATGCCATACAGGTTTTTTATCAGCCTGACTGCATCTTGATTGATTTGCGGTTTGGTTTCTGTACCAGCTGAATAGAAATCGAACCTATCTCCTGCGAGGTGTTTTCCAAGTGCTTCTGCAATTTGACTTCTGCAAGAATTATGAACGCAGATAAAAGCAATCTTTTTCTTATCGCTCATATTAAAACCCCAATTTCTTGAACAGTTTCTCTACTTCTGCAGCCTTCAAGACCTTGCCCATCGAAACAACTTTCTCATTGACCACAATAGCGGGCATACTCATAACACCATATTCCATGACCTTTGCCATATCAGTGATGTACTCGACGTCTACGGCCAGCCCCATGTTTTTAACTGCTTCTTTTGCGTGCTCATACTGTTCGTGACAGGACTTGCAACCTGCACCCAATACCTTAATACAGCAGATACCGCTTGCCGCTTCTCCGCAGCAGTTATTTTCAATCGTTTCCGCTTCGCTCGTAGGACAGCCGCAGTTGCAAGCACAAGCAGGAGTTTTCTTTTCCTCTTTCTTCTTTCCAAAGTTGAACAATGCCATAATAAATACCTCCAAATAATAAAAGTTAAAATGCTAACCAAAACATATACAGACCAATGAGTAGGATAGCAGCACCCATTACGATTTTTAAGGCCTTTGCGGCGGTCTTATATTGGTCGCTGCCGTTGATTTTCTGCACAAAGCCTACCGACGTGCCTGCAACCATTACAAGCGCACTGTGCCCGATGGAATATAACAGCATTAGTAGAACACCCCATAGCAGATTACCATCGCCTGCAACAATAGCAAGCAGCGCAATCAACACAGGCGTTGAGCAAGGCGATGAAAAGACACCG
>JAZRGF010000139.1:0-1900 GCA_045644005.1 Bacteroidaceae bacterium
TTCTCTGCGGCATCGGCCTATCTTGGCCTTAAAGTAGGTCAGGTATTCGAGGCTGCAATTCCCATTGCAATCATTGCTGTGGGTATGTCTACACTCACAAAACGCAAGAACGCGCTTGGCGAGAATGTGATTATCCAGTCAATTGGTGCCTGCTCGGGTGTTATTGTGGCCGGTGCAATCTTCACTTTGCCCGCGTTGTATATCCTCAAGGAGAAGTACCCCGAGATGACGGTGACATTTATGCAGATGTTCATCAGCTCGCTGCTTGGCGGTATATTGGGTATTCTGTTCCTCATTCCTTTCCGCAAATATTTCGTTAAGGAGAAGCATGGCGAGTATCCATTCCCCGAGGCTACAGCAAGTACACAGGTGCTTGTGTCGGGCGAGAAGGGCGGCAGCCAGGCGAAGCCTCTGCTCATTGCCGGATTGATTGGTGGATTGTATGACTTTATTGTGGCTACATTCGGCTGGTGGAACGAGAATGTGACAACACGCATAGTAGGTTGGGGCGAGGTGCTTGCCGACAAGGCGAAGGTGGTGCTTAAAATAAACACCGGTGCTGCCGTGCTTGGTCTTGGCTGCATCATAGGTCTCAAGTATGCCGTTATCATCTGCGTTGGCTCGTTGCTTGTGTGGTTGATTATAGTTCCCGGAATGGGACTTGTTTTCGGCGACCAGGTGCTGAACATGTGGAACCCCGAGATAACAACTGCTGTCGGCGATATGTCGCCCGAGCAGATTTTCAGCAACTATGCAAAGAGCATCGGTATCGGTGGTATTGCCATGGCGGGTATCATTGGTATTCTGCGTTCATGGGGTATAATTAAGAGTGCTGCAAGCCTTGCCGCACGCGAGATGGGCAGCAAGAAGAACGAGGGTGAGCAGCCACGTACACAAAAAGACCTCTCGATGAAGGTGGTGCTTTTTGGTTCTGTCTTCACACTGCTCATGGTATTCGCATTCTTTTTCCTCGATGTAATGAGCGGCAATATCCTGCAGAGCATTGTTGCTGTGTTGCTTGTTGCTGTAATATCGTTCCTCTTTACAACGGTTGCTGCAAATGCCATTGCCATTGTGGGCTCAAACCCTGTATCGGGCATGACACTGATGACGCTTATTCTTGCATCTGTGATCATGGTTGCCGTTGGCTTGAAGGGCTCATCGGGTATGGTTGCAGCACTTATTATGGGTGGAGTGGTGTGTACCGCGCTTTCAATGGCCGGCGGCTTCATCACTGACTTGAAAATAGGTTACTGGCTCGGTTCTACTCCTGCAAAACAGCAGACATGGAAGTTCTTGGGTACCCTTGTATCGGCGGCGACAGTTGCGGGTGTAATTATGATTCTTGACAAGACCTATGGCTTTACAAGCGGTGAACTTGCTGCACCACAGGCAAATGCCATGGCTGCTGTGATTGACCCGCTGATGAGCGGTGTGGGCGCTCCATGGTTGCTCTATGGCATTGGTGCAGCATTGGCTCTGGTGCTGACACTGTGCAAGGTGCCTGCATTGCCTTTTGCGCTTGGTATGTTCATTCCGCTTGAACTTAACTTGCCATTGCTCGTTGGTGGACTCATCAACTGGTATATAACAACACGCAGCAAGGATGCGGCGCTTAACGCAGAGCGTGGCGAGAAGTGTACATTGCTTGCATCGGGTTTCATTGCCGGTGGTGCGCTGATGGGTGTACTTAGTGCAGGCCTGCGCTTTGGCGGTATAAACATGGTAAACGAAGAGTGGCTTGCCAACCCGGGCAGCGAGGCTGTTTCTCTGGTAATGTATGCCTTGTTGATTGTTTACTTGATAAAGGCAAGTATGAAAGTGAAATAAAACAAATTTGTATAATAAAAAATAGAATTCTTATGTTTTGTCAACATTGCGGAGCACAGATAAACGACAA
>JAZRGF010000140.1:0-1322 GCA_045644005.1 Bacteroidaceae bacterium
GAAGCATCATCTTGCCGAATTGAAAGGGAAATACATATTGATTGACTTTTGGTCAAGCGGTTGCACTCCCTGTATTATGGCCATTCCGGAAATGGAGGAACTTGCCACCACCTACAAGGAGAAACTGAACATTGTAAGCATCTGCATCGACAACAAGGATACTTGGAAGATAGCATCTGAGAAACACCGTATGAGCTGGAATAATTGGAATGACCTTAAAGGGCAAAGCGGTATTTATGCTCAATACGAGCAGCGCAGCATTCCCTGCTATACACTAATCTCACACGAAGGCATTGTTCTTGAACAATGGACCGGTTACCACGAAGACAGCTTAAAACAGAAAGTTGATGAATACATCAATAAGGAATGATTGGTTAGACAACAAAAGTAAAAGATACATAATGAAAAAACTATTTTTAACCTTAATCGTTGCACTTGCCACCGTATGTGGCTTTGCACAGGAGAAAATTTGGGACAATGTTGTTGTGGGTTACAGAACAAGCACAGTCTTTGATGTAAACAAAGTGTGGTTTTATCCCGACAGGACAGATGTACTCTTGCACGTTGAATTTCCCGCAGGTCGTCAGGCGAGGATAGCACAGAGCACTACACTCGATGACGGTGTAAACAGTTATGCCTTGAAAGGGAAAATATCGAGTGAGTGTGACGGTGCGTTGTGTGTTGAGTATGAGCTTCCTTTTGTGGTTCCTGAAAGTGGAGAGTTTGATGTCTTGCTCTCGTTTGAGCCATTGCCTACAGGCACTGAACTCTTTACACTCAACGGTTACGATGGTTGGGTTGTGCAGAATATACGCAGTGCAGCTACCTTGCCGAGTGGAATAACCGACACCTATTGGCGTAACAATGCCACAGGCGATTGGCTGATAGGCTTTGCCGAAAAACAGGTTATCTACGATTCACGCTTTTGGGATATAAAGTCAATGACAGAGAAGCGTGGTGGTTACACTCTTACCGTTGAGAACGGCAGCGATGTGCTCGACATTAAGGTGGGCAAGATGAAGAAAGGCACACGCACAATCACCGTAGGCAATTCAAAGGCTGTTAAGTGCAGCCCCATAACCACCGCCACATTGCCCGATTACCCAGTGAAGGACACTCGCGTGGGCTTCAAGGATAACGGCTACCGAATGGGCGACAGTGTTACAATCGTCGGCTGGCTCAAGGATATGCCTGCCGAGGCTTGGCAAAGAGGTGGCAAGGAGTTTGAGGTTTCCATTGAGAATATTATTTCCTGCGATGAAGAAAATTACTATGCCCAACTGGATTCAATAGGCCGTTTTGTAATAAAAGTACCGGTAATG
>JAZRGF010000141.1:0-2140 GCA_045644005.1 Bacteroidaceae bacterium
AGCATCGCTCAATGTAGCCCACTCACCGTTGATTGTCACAGTATGAGCTGTAACACCGGCAGGAACCTCAACTGCCACAGGAGCATAGAATGTAGCGTAACCGGCTGTTGTGATTTCTACAGGAAGTGAAGCAACCTCCTCAATGTTGAAACAATAGCCATTGGCATTGTTTGTTGTGCTGCCGGCATCGGTGTAGTTGCCCTGATTTACATACAACCAATGTGAACCACCATTGAAGCTGATATTATATGCCCCGACCAGATTATTGGATGCCGCACGGAAAGCAATGCTTGAGCCCGAAGCCTGGACACCGTTGTAACCAAGCATATTGCTGTTGCTTACAAGATAGTTACCCGATGCGTATGAAACCAGCTGTGTACCATCGAAGTAGAAGATTGTGTTAGCATCTGCCTCGGCAACAAACTCGGCACGTGATGTATTTGCAGTGGAGTTCTGTGCACCAAGATAGCGTGCATCATCGTTCCAGCCGACCACAGCCTTAATGCGGTAGTAGTTACCGGCAACAGGCAAGTTCAATTGGAATGATGCTATAAGAGCATTCAGCTCGGCAGTCTTTACCTCAACCTCAGCCGGTGTTGGCGTGTTTGTTGACTGGATTGCCTGACGGAAAGCCACAATAGCACTGAACTTATCAGCATACTCTGCATCTGTTGCAGTATATTCGCCCACTCCTGAACCAACAGATATGCTATTGAAAAGTGTCTGCGCCTTTGAAATTGCAGCATCAAGTTCGGCAACAGCATCGGTGTTATCAGCCTCATATAAAGCAACCGCAGCAGCAATTGCCTCAAGCGTAGCAGGAGCAATGTCGGCAACCTCAACAACCATGTGCGCGCTACCGGCATCGTTGAGAGCTCTCAATCCACCCTGGGAAGCATTACCTTTCCAGTTTGCAACACCTGGTGCGGCAGTGTGATTAAAGTGGTTGATTGCACCATAATTGTCGGTAGAGAACACAAGAGCATAATCAGTACCCGTTGTGCTTTTCACAACCTGGACATCATTGGTCACCTCTTCCACGAATGGGAAACGGCCACCTTCGTCGCTATTTTTACCAACGAACTTGCCTGCACCAATATTATAGAGATAGTACTTATCATTCTGTGACTTGTAGATAGCCCACTGACAAGCTTCAACATCGGCACCTGTTGCAAATGTGCCATAAGAAGCAGTTGATGCAACAACACCGGCGTTTGCCTCATTATAAATGAGCCATCCACGTGTGGTAATCAAGTTATACACTTTGTTATTCTTGAGATCATCAACCTCTGTTACATAAGTGGGGCCTTCGTTGGCGAGTATCGCATAAAGGTTGTCAATCTCGGCAGTCGTGGGCTGCGCGCTCAACTTCTCAAGCGCTGCAGCCAGTTCGGCCTTCACAATATCCGAAGCCTCGGCAGCAAGAGATGTAAAGTACTCGCTTACGAATGCACGGCGGTCGACATCGCGTTTGATGCTGTATGCACCGTTTGTAATGTATTCCAGTTCGTATGCAACGTAGATGTTGTCGAAGCCGTCGAAGTTGTGCTGTCCTTCGCCGCTGGGGAAGCTTGTAGAGACAGGATTGTCACGCCTACCGAAGCCAGTGAGTGTCTCCTCATATATAAAACCGATGCGGTCATCGGCCTGCAGGTCCATTGAACTGTATGCCGATGAGGTGTTGCTCACCTGGAAGAAGCCGTTCCAATCGTTTGCAAAATTCTCAACGCTGTTAATGTCGCTGAAGTCAGTGAGTTCCTTGTAGAAAATACCCACATTGGTGCGGCCACCGCCTGTGGGGAGTGACTGCAGGGCAAGATACATCTCTTTTTTGTCGCTGTTGCGCTGCACAGGAACAATGAGAATCTCGCCGTTGGTTGAGTTACCGCCGGGAGTGAGGCCCGAGCCCTCAAATGTGCTCTTTACATCGGTGCTCCAAGAGCCTTCACCTGTCATGGTGTTGCTGTAGGTGTAGATATTATAGATGCGGCCACCGCCTACACGGCTCGAGAGGATTACGCGACCGTCGGGCATCTCCTCGCACTTTGGTTCGTCGCCGCCGGGAGCAGGGAGTGCCGATGCACCACCAAGAGCGTGCCATGTCTTTCCGAAGTCGTCGGAGTAGATGACGCGGTTACCG
>JAZRGF010000142.1:0-7918 GCA_045644005.1 Bacteroidaceae bacterium
CAGTTGATGGGTGCTTTGCACAAGGCCGGTATCGAGATTAACCGTAAGGTTCTCGCTGACCTCGCGTTGAACAACCCTGCAGCCTTCAAGGCAATTGTAGACAAGGTTAAGAAGTAATTGTAACAGATGCTTCGATAAAAAGCAACAGCCGAATGGTTGTTGCTTTTTGCTTTTATTAACGTGAGTTCGATATAAGCTAAATCAAATCGCGAACCTGTCATCCCGACAGAGCGTAGCGACGAGGGATCTCTGAATCCGTATATAATGAGATTTTTTCGGCCAAGCCCTCAACAGCACGTCTCACACAAGGTTCGGAATGACAAAACTTAGTTTTGTTATCGGCGAGTTCATTAGCGGCTGGTCGCACGAAGCATTGATGAAAATCATGCCGTGCGGGTCGCTATGAAATGAACGAGCCAATGACATTGCAAATATAGAATGACAAAATACGCTAAATTTTAGTATAAATTCTTATATCGAACTCACGTTATATTATCAGGGGGGTGAAAGGCTAAAAGGGTTCAGTAGGTTGAAAGGCATTGCTTGGGTAAATGCTGGGGCAATGCGACAATCAACTGTTGCCGGCGCAGGGAGTGTTTGTGTTGTGGCAACAAGTATCCTTTTGAGTATTAGAATGCACTGTGTATTGTTTTGTCTGGCGGCAAGGGGTGAAAAAGGGACTGACTCAAAAGCCCGCTCTTGAACAAGTAAACCCTGCTAGAAAATGTTCTAGCAGGGTTTGCTTTCTTTATAAAATGACTTTTGGGTCACCCCCTCTTGGATGTTGCGTGCTTTGCTGAAAAGCTATTATTTCCTCTCTACAATCTCAAACGGCACGCGCACGGAAATGCCGTCCTTCATCATCTGCGTGATGTTGGGGTAGATGCGCTGCTTGAAGCTCTCCCAACTGCGCTGTGGCATGTTGCTCCAGCCGGCCTCGGCAATGGCCATGGCGCGGGGGAAGGCCATGTATGTGACGCGGTTGATGTCTCTGATGGCCTCGGCCCACATTGTTGCCATGACGCCCTGTATGTGTGCTTGCTCCTCGGTGGGCAGGCCGTAGCCGGGGTCGAGGCGGTAGCTCTGCTCCAGGGTGGTCACCGGCATTCCCCAGTTGTTGAATTCGGGGAGGTCGCCGGGGTATTGAGGGTAGTCGAGGTAGGCATGCTCGCCCGGTGCCATAATGAGCGGGTGGCCATATTTACGTGTGAGCTCAATGCATTTAGGGGTGAGGGCATTGCGCCAGGTGACAAGTGTCACGTCTGTGGGGTAGGGGAACAGGTAGTCGTTGGCGGGTGGCCAAATGTTGTCGAGTTCGCACCACAGGATGGCTTTCTTGCCGTTCTCGCGCACAATGCCAAGTATGTTGCCAAAGAAAGGTATCATCAGCTGCGATGGTTTTTCGTATCCCATTTGTTGCATCATGGCAAGGCAGTCGGGGCATTTTGCCCAGTTCTCCTTTACAGCGGCCTCGTCGCCGCCAAGGTGTATGTAGGGCGATGGGAACAGTTCGGCAATCTCTTTTATGATGTCCTTGTATATGTCGTATACTTGTACGTTGGCGGCGCACAGCATCATGTTTGTGGTGTGTCCAAGGTCTTTCTTGTCGCCGTGGCGGAAGGCGCAGCCAAGCTCGGGGTGCGCGGCAAGTATGGCGACGGAGTGGCCGGGGATGTCCAGCTCGGGGATTATCTCTATGTTGCGGTCGGCGGCATATTGTATGATGTCTTTGAGCTCCTCCTGTGTATAGTAGCCGTTGTCGGGGCCTTGGTTGCTGCCGCCCTGTGCGCGGAACGCGCCTATGTCGGTGAGCTCGGGGTGGCTCTTTATCTCAATGCGCCAGCCCTGGTCGTCGGTGAGGTGCAGTTGCAGGACGTTGAACTTGAAGCGCGCCATCTGGTCGATGAAGAGTTTTACGTCTTTCACGGGGATGAAGTGGCGTGCGGGGTCGAGCATTATGGCGCGGAAGCCGTAGCGCGGGCTGTCGTCGATGCGTATGTGGGCAATGTTTTTATCGGCGGTGTTGCACACGTCGCCAATGAGCAGCTGCTCGAGTGTCTGCAGGGCAAGGAACAGTGCTCCCTGGGTTGCGCCTTTGATGAAGACGCCGTTCTTGTTTACCTCCAGGGTGTAGTGCTCGCGCCCCTCGATGGTGCTGTCTATCTGCAGTGAGAAGGTGTTCTTTTGGCTTTTGCCGTTGTCTATGGCCGGCGTTGCTCCCAGATGTTTTTGCACTATGCGCTGCAGCTCCTTAATGGCGAATGCGTCGCCGGGCAGCGTGCTGCTGATGGTGGTCTTGTCATTTATTGTAAATACCTTGCCGCCTTTGCACTGCTCAATGCTGTTGGGGTAGGGTATCAATGCCTGTGTGTTGCTTTGCGCTGTGGCTGCTACGATGGCTGCTATAGTTATTATAGCGGTGATGAATGTTTTTTTCATATTATGGTTGTTTGTTTTTGCTTGTATTGTCTCCCTGTCGTCGGCCCCCTCTATGGTGGTGTTCCTTTCGCACATCTGTGCGTGACCCATTGCCGCAAGGCTTGCCGAGGCTTTTTACTTCTTTATGTTGAGCTTGTTCAGTGCCTGCTGGTACTTCCTGGCGTTTGCGTTATGCTCGTTGAGTGTCTTTGCAAAGTTGTGGGTGCCCGAGAAGTCTTCCTTTGCGCACATGTAAAGGTAGTCGTGTTTCCGGTAGTTGAGCACGCTCTCTATGGCCTGCTTGGTGGGGATGCGTATTGGGCCCGGGGGCAGGCCGGTATGCTTGTAGGTGTTATATGGCGAGTTTACCTCCAGGTCTTTGTTGAGTATGCGGCGGCGTGTGGGGTCGCCAAGGGCATACTTCACGGTGGGGTCGGCTTGCAGTGGCATGCCGCGTTTCAGGCGGTTGATGTAGAGGCCGGCAACGGTGGGCATCTCGGCGACGTTGGTTGTCTCCTCGTCTACGATGGATGCCAGTGTAGACACCTCGGCAGGGGTGAGGCCGGCTGCTTTGGCTTTTGCTGTGCGCTCCTCGTTCCAGAACTGGCGGTTCCAGGCAGGCATCTTTACAAAGAGGTTCTCGGCTGTGATGTCCCAGTAGACCTCGTAGGTGTCGGGCAGGAAGAATGCCGGGATGTCGGCCTTGCCAACCCCAAAGCAGGAGATGGGTACGGGAGTGGCATATGCGGCAATCTCGGCCGAGTCGGCCATCAGCTGGCTGCTGATGATGCCAATGGCCTGTTGCACGTCTCTGGTGGATGGGATGGTTATTCTTACCGGGGTTTGCTGACGGCTAACAATGCGGTTGTAGATGTCGCTCATTGTGTCGCCGTTCTTTATGGCATATTTGCCGCTGCGCTGTCGGCTGTTGTAGTTGTTGTGTGCGGCAAGAGCGGCAAAGCCATCGGTGTTGGCTGTGGGCACGGCAGCCTTTATCTTTGCGATTGTTGACGCAGCATTGTCCTGCGGGGTTATGTATATGTATGCCGTTTCGCCAAGGGCTACCCTTGTAATTTTTACCGAATAGTATTTGTAGCCCATGGTGTAGCCAAAGTATGCAATGGCTGCCAGCACAGCTGCGAGTATTAGAAGGTACAGGCCCTTTCTGCTTTTTCTTTTCATTTTATAATATGTTCTTTTTTGCAAAAATACAATATAAGTGGATTGTTGTCAAGCTAAACACATTTTTTGTTATTTGTATATATTTTTTTACTACAAACAGGATGTTTTGTTGCAAATGTTTTGTATATTTGCATTTGTTAGCAATATAGTATACGTTTTTGCGAATACCGGCTGCACTCGCCGTAAGGCGCTAAAGCAAGCTTTGCGCCTTGCTCGTTGGCACGGAATTTGCATTTGTTAGCAATATAGTATACGTTTTTGCGAATACCGGCTGCACTCGCCGTAAGGCGCTAAAGCAAGCTTTGCGCCTTGCTCGTTGGCACGGAATTTGCATTTGTTAGCAATATAATATACGTTTTTGCGAATACCGGCTGCACTCGCCGTAAGGCGCTAAAGCCATGTGATTTGGAAATATAAACATTGAAAAAATAATAACTATTATGCAGAAAAGGAATTTTCTATTTTTCTCTTTGCTCTCGCTTCTGCTTTTGGCCTCTTGTACATCGTACAAGAAAGTGCCTTATTTGCAGAACAGCAGTGAGTGGGCAAAGATGGAGCAGGCTATTGCTGTACATGAACCACGTATCATGCCGGGTGATTTGCTCAACATCCTTGTTACTAACCCCGACAATCCAATGACATCAATGTCCTATAATCTTGTGTCGCCGTCCGATATCTCAAGGACTATGTCAGTCCAGTCACAGCCTACATTGCACGACTATCTTGTGGATGCCGATGGTTGTGTGACAATTCCAAATATTGGAAAGGTGCAGGTTGTAGGCAAGGCAATATCCGAGGCTGAACAGCTTGTTTTTGAAAAGGCCAAGGGCGCATTTGCTTCAACTCCGGTTGTTGTAGTACGTTTTGTCAATTTCAAGATTTCTGTGCTTGGTGAGGTTGCGGCTCCCGGAACTTTTACCATAAAGAATGGTAAGGTGACCCTGCTTGAGGCTTTGGCGCTTGCACGCGACCTTACAATATATGGTCAGCGCGAAAATGTGAAGATTGTACGCGAGAGTGCCGATGGCAAAAAAACAATTGCCGAGGTTGACCTCAACGATGCATCTTTGCTTGCCTCTCCCTATTATTATCTGCAGCAGAATGACGTGGTTTATGTGACACCTAACGAATCAAAGGCCAAGAACTCTGATATCGGTTCAAGCACATCGCTTTGGTTCTCGGGTACATCAATTCTCATTTCGTTGGCTTCTTTGTTGTATAACATCTTGAAATAATCATAGGACTATGAAAGAGTACGAGAATATAAATGTGGAAAAGGAACAGGCCGAAGACGGTCTGGATTTTCGTGTGATTTTTGGCTATTTGCGCGCCTATTGGTGGCTCTTTGTGCTGTCGGTGATGGTGTGTGTAGCGGGTGCAGTTGTTTACTTGCATTATGCTACACCTGTCTACAATGTGTCGGCCAAGGTCCTTTTGCAGGATAGCCAGAAAGGCGGCTCGATATCTTCACCGGCCGATGTGCTTGCCGATTTCGGTATGCAGAGCAAGACTTCAAACATTGAGAATGAAATTGCGCTCATGTCCTCAATGACGGTTGTGCGTCGTGCGGTTGCCGAGACAAACTTGTATACACGTTATATGTGGGGCGAGGACAGTGTGCTCTACAAGGAGACTACTCCGCTCACAGTGGCTTATGACGACGAGGCTATGGCGGCTTTGCCCGAGCCTGTAAAGGTTGAACTCACGATTGCCGACAATGGCGAGGTGACATCTGTCTATGAGATTGATGAGGTGAAGAGCCCTGCCGTTGTGGCATCAACTCTCCCGTTTGTGTTGAACACACCTTTTGGCGACATGACGGTTAGCCGTAACAATGATGCCGAACTCACGGCCGGTGTCGTGACTGTGTTTGTTGCTCCAATCGCCGAAGTGGCTGCATCATACCAGAAAGCACTTGGTATATTCCCGTTGTCAAAGACGGCATCGGTTGCAAACATGTCATACAATACCCCCGACCCGGCGGAGGGTGCTATATTCTTGAACGCTGTCATTGAAAGCTATAACAATGTTGTCAACGAGACAAAGCGTCAGGTCGCTTGCCGCACCGAGGAATTCATTTCGTCTCGTCTTGTGTCATTGAAAAAAGAACTCGAGGAGATGGAGGGCAGCCTTGCAGCATACAAGAAGCAGAATGAACTTGTAGACCCTAAGTCCGATGCTACCGAGGTGATAAAGAAACGTGCAGAGTATACAAAACTGCTTGAGGAACTTGACCTTAAGTTGACAGCCTCTAAGTATATGAATGACTTTGTCAACGATTCAAAGAACGAAATGCAGGTTATACCGGCATCGTTCGGCACCGACCTTGACCCGGCACTCACCTCTCTCATAAATAACTACAACGCCAAGGTTATTGAGCGAATGACATTGCAGCAGTCGACCACAGCCGAGAACCCCGTTCTGCGCACATCTACAAAGGTGCTCGAGTCTATGCTCGGCGACCTGCGCACAGCATTGGCTGCGCTCGACCAGTCGCTTACAATTGAGCGTAAGGCAATATCAATCCTTGCCGACAAGTATAACGGACGTTTCGAGCTCTCTCCCGAGGTTGAGCGACAGCTCTTGAGCATCAAGCGCGAGTGTGACATCAAGTCGGGACTTTATGTCATGCTTTTGCAAAAATATGAGGAGACACTATTGAGCATTGAGGTACAGAGCGCCAACCTCAGCAGCATCGACGCTCCTTATTGCACAGGCAAGGTTGCGCCCAATAAAAAGATGATATTGCTGATGGCTCTTTTCCTTGGTCTCATGTTGCCGGCTGCATACATATATATTTGTGTGCTGGTACGCAACAAGTTCGACTCTGTGGCCGAGATACGTGACGTTGTCAAGCTTCCATTCCTTGGTTCAATTCCGACCAAAACTATTGCTAAAGCGGAGTCCGCAAGCCAAATTGTTGTCAAGAAGAACAAGAACGATATTATGGCCGAGGCTTTCCGCTCTTTGCGTACGAACCTGGAGTTTGTTATGAGAAAGACAAATGGCAAGGTAATCCTCTTTACCTCAACAGTGTCGGGTGAGGGTAAGACCTTTGTGGCCTCTAACCTTGCGGTAAGTACAGCGTTGCTTGGCAAGAAGGTGCTTTTGATTGGATGCGACATCCGTCGTCCACGTCTTGCCGAGGTGTTTGACTTCGACAAGTCAAAGCCGGGCTTTACAAGCTACCTTGCAGCCAATGAGGATGAACTCTCTTTGCTCGACAAATATATTGTTTCAAGCACTGTCGAAGGACTTGACGTACTCCCGGCTGGTATTGTTCCTCCAAACCCGGCCGAGCTTCTCTCGGGCAACAACTTCGACAGGGCAATTGAGTATCTGCGTGGCAAGTATGACTACATTGTTCTTGACGGTCCTCCAGTGGGTCTTGTGTCCGATTCAATGATTATTAACCGTGTGGCCGATGTCGTTGCTTATGTGATGCGTGTGGGCTACACTCACAAGACCGATGCTGACTTTGTAAAGACAATTGTCAAGGAGAAGAAACTTGAGAACGTTTCAATTGTGGTGAATGCCGACAATTTGCAGAAGAAAGCATACAGGTCATATGGTGGTACCAGATATTCAACGTATGGCTATAGCGAGAATCTTTGATTCACAGTGAATCAAAAATAGTACAGAATCCAACAAGGCAATTGCCTTGTTGGATTTGTTTTTTGTTATAAATGCAAGAAAACTCAATGTTTGCTTAATTTTGTTCTAAAAAAGATTGCAAAGTAAAAAAAAAATTGTAACTTTGCACTCCGATATCGGGAACCAAATGTTCGTGGTAACCAACGATGTCAAAAAACAGTTACGGGGTGTAGCGCAGTTGGTAGCGCATCTGGTTTGGGACCAGGGGGTCGCAGGTTCGAATCCTGTCACCCCGACAACTGAAAAAGACAATAGAGCGTGATGGTTTGGCGGTGCCGCTGCTCAAAGTCTAAAAAAAGAGGAACCGTTATTCGGGGTGTAGCGCAGTTGGTAGCGCATCTGGTTTGGGACCAGGGGGTCGCAGGTTCGAATCCTGTCACCCCGACAAAAAATAGACTCTCTCAAGAAATTTTTTGAGAGAGTCTATTTTTTTAGCAATAATATAGAAGTTGACCCATAGCTTTCGGCTCATCTGCAAAAGTTGGGGGAGCAGTCTATTAATGTATCAAATTTAGGCAGGGCGGAAAAAGTAGGATAAAACCTTTGTAATTACTATTCTACGCGCCTTTTCATTGCAAAAGGTAATTCCCCGCCAAGGGCGGAAGGGCAGCGTTGGGAGGCACAGCGAGTAGCCGAGCAATGCTTGGAAATAGGCGGCATGATG
>JAZRGF010000143.1:0-4205 GCA_045644005.1 Bacteroidaceae bacterium
TGTTTTTCACCACCGGAAGCTGTCAATGATACAGCGTTGAGTTTACGGTCGGTGCGGGTAGCAGTAGTATTCTTTGGGAAATTGACAGGATAAGTGCCGTCATCCTCAACTTCAATTTCACCCTCCACTGTAGCAAATACTGCAACAAGGTCTTTGTTTTCAGTCATTACCACTGTGTATTCGGGCTTGTAGGAAACGATGGTTCTGCCTTTGCGCCATCCGTGGAAGAAGAAACCTTCTTTAACCTCTGCCACGACAGTGAGTTCTGTGCCCGGTTCAACATCCAACGCCTTTTCGGTTGCATCCTTGATGCTGACTGTACCACGCTCGGCAACATTGGCCGAGACTTTCAATGTGCGATGTGCCTGGACAGCACCAAAATCAAACGGCAAATCATACATTGTGCCATAGAAGCCGGCGTTGGCAGACTCGCCACCACTTTGGTCTACGCGAATGCGGAAACGGCCATTCGTCGCCTCACCGGCAGGCACGGTAAACTCTGCTTCAATCAATTCGCCCAAAGTTGGTTTTACGCTTTGTTCAAAAGTACCGTCACCGTCAAAGTCGGCCCATACTGTTACCTCCAAACCTATCTCGTTTGCACCAAGCAGCTTTGCAGCCAACTTTACATTACCTCCGTGCATCAATTTTGCACGTTCCTTTGTATATAGTGTATAGCGTCCGGTAGTAGCCGGTTTGTAGTGTAATTCGGACAACACACCCTCGCCCGTGATATCCACTTGGGTCAAGCGCGTCTTTGCCGAATATGTTCCACAAGGCATTCTGTAAGCAGCGATAGCGGGGCATACATCGGGGTCTTCATCGGCAGGAGGCTCAGGAGCAGTTGTATTATAACTTGTCTCTGTGATTTCCCAATATGAATTTCCACGACCTGTCATAACATAGTAAGCTACAACACCTGTAGCGCCTTTATTGAGACCGAGTGTCGCATCTTCGTTGTAATTGATTGCACCCTGGTCATTAGAAGCCAAGAAATATGTTGTACCGCTGCCGGTTGTGCCGGCGCCGGTGCTTACATAATATTCCACAGGGTCATTACCCAAGCTCACATTTGTGCTCAATGTTATGTTGGACGACTGCATATATGTTTCAGTCGCAACGTTCTTGATGTAATAACAGTTGTCCTTACCTGTAGGGATGAACTGCCACACGTAAACACCATCGTCTGCATTCAGTGCACCGGTCTGCATCACCCCATCGGCTGCGTAGATATACGAGCCCGATTCACCATTGCGGTTGATTGTATAATATTTGTCTTGTTCAAAGGCCCGACCTTGAAAAACAGTGACCAGAGACAAGAATAGGAAGAATATCTTTTTCATATGGATTTCTTTATTTTAAAGTGATGTGGAAAAATCCGGAATAGCCAAAGCACACCCGGCATCCGAGGCGCTCTGCATATTCCAACGATTCACTACATTATCTCTTTGTTGATTCTCCAGGCATAGTCACTTTGAACAAGTCGCTGGTTGTATGCTCCTGGTTAATGATTTGTACCATCTTTTGAACCACATCGGGATTTTCTGCGGCAACGTCAGTATCTTCGTGCACATCAACAGCGAGGTCGTACAACAGTGTCGCGCCATCCTTCACCACCAACTTCCAGTCGCCCATACGCAACGCCATCATGTTTGTCTCGTGGAACTCCCAGTAGAGGAATTCATGCTTTTCCTGTTCAGCATCATTGCCACGAAGGGTATTATTGAACGAGATACCGTCCCAATATTGTGTAGCTGTGCTTGCCTTACGACTATAAGCATCGCCGTTGAGTCCTGCATAATCGAGGAGTGTAGGCATAAGGTCATAGAATGCCAACTGGTGATCGTTCACTGTACCCGCAGGAACACCGGGGCCTTTGACAATGAATGGCACACGGATACCACCCTCGTGTGTAGAACGCTTGGTTCCACGCAACAGACCGTCACGGTTGAACCAAGCAGGGTCAGCTCCACCTTCTTCGTGAGGACCGTTATCTGATGTGAAAATCACGAGAGTATTGTCTGCAAGCCCCTTTTCTTCCAACTTCGCGAAAATTTCGCCCACCTGAGTATCGAGACGAGGAATCATGGCCGCAAATTGGGCATGTCGGTTGGAATTCTTGTAATACCAAGAGGCGAATGCACCACCAAAGCCACTATCGTCGCATTCAAATGCCTGGATATACTTTTGCAAGATACTGTCATTAGGCTGCCACAGCTCGGCGTGAGGCAAAGTATAGGTAAATATACCAAGGAATGGCTTGTCAGCCTCCTGACGGTCTATCCAATCCAAAGCATATTGGTGAATGAGATCGGCTGTGTATTGCTCACGATTCTCATAGTCGGCATTTCCCGACGACACATCACGGTGCTGGATGTTTTGCTTCAATGTATCTACCACAATATGTTTGTCGCCATACTTCTCGGGGTCGTAACGATTCAAGAAGTTCGGATAGTATGTGTGTGCCTGAAATTGGCAGATTGGGCCATAGTAGCAGTCGATGCCACGTTTGTTGGGCAATGAGGCCGAACTGCTGGTAGCAGAGGCACTGGTAATGGTATTGCCGTCTGCATCCACTTTATATGTATCGGGGTAGTTCATGTTATAGTAACCACCGGCCCACTTTCCGAACATACCGGTGCGATAGCCTGCTTCCTTGAACAATTCAGGCACAATCTTATGTGTATTCTTATAAGGCTCCTGACCTATGATATGATAGTCCGGATTCGAGCCGAACATGTTTTCCCGACGTGCACTTTGCCAGTACTCGCGATTACCACGTACGTGAACGTGGCCTGTATGCTGGCCTGTCATGAAACAGGCACGCGATGGCGCACTCACTGGGCTACCGGCATAAGCTTGAGTAAAGCGCATACCCTCGGCAGCCATTCTGTCCAAGTTGGGCGTAGAGATCAATTGTTGACCATAGCAACCCAAATCACCGTATCCCATGTCGGCGCACATTATATAAATAATATTAGGACGATCTTGTGCTGTAGCCATTACAGGCAGGATACCGGCGAAAAGCATTAATGCATTCTTTTTATTCATACTAACTATCGGTTTTGTATTCTTGTTTACAAATAAAATCAGCCAAATATACGAATAAGCGAGCGATAAATAACAAGTTTACTTGAATATTTTTCACAGTGACAACGCGAGAGAGCGTTGTTTGCGACGACGGGAGCTTTAGCTCCCCAAAGGAGTGCGGTTTACCGCTAAAGTATATTCGAGGTTTACCACAAATATAAAAAAACATATGACTTTATTTACAATCTAAATGTTTTTTTTAAAAAAAGGTAATGATATAGATGTTGACCCGGCGATGTCATCCCGACAGAGCGTAGCGACGAGGGATCTCTAAAAATGATATACGAGATATCTCACATATGTTCGATATGACACCTACGCGGTGTTTTCTAAAAATGGGTCAAGTGCTATATTGTTAATAAATATTTTTTAGAAATTTGAACAGCTTACAGACAGCACGGCATTATATGGTTTCACCCGGCTTGGTACAATGCCGGGTGAAACTGTTTTTATCTCTTGTCTCTACTTTTTTTCGATAATTTAAATTTTAGTAATGAATAATGAGCTTTTTATGGTTGTATTTTCTGCCAAAAAGCACTATCTTTGCAGAAATTTTTAATAAATGCGTCTAATAGGCGCAAGAATGCAGGTTAGGGAAACAACCACAGGAATGAAGAGAATTGCATTTATACTTCTGTCGATAGTTGTGGCCTTGACATCTTGTGACAGTTATAACAAGGTGTGCCAGACCAATGACTATGACTATAGATACGAAACCGCAAAGGCATATTACCTTGAGGGCAAGTACACCCAGGCTGCCGAACTCCTGGAGTCTATGGTGACAATGCTCAAGGGTGGTGACAAGGCCGAGGAGTCTCTCATACTGCTTGCACGTTGCTACTACGAGTCCAAGGACTACGAGACAGCATCGCAGTATTTCAAGCTGCACTACTCGAACTATCCCCGCGGTGAGTATGCCGAGTATGCCCGTTTCTATTCCGGAAAATCGCTCTTCATGGATACTCCCGAGCCCGAGCTCGCCCAGTCGAACACCTACGCGGCAATCAACGAACTGCAGCTCTTTATGGAGTATTATCCTCACAGCAGCCACAATGCCGAGGCGCAGGATATGATAATGAAAATGCACGATGTGCTTGTGAAGAAGATGTATCTCT
>JAZRGF010000144.1:0-2790 GCA_045644005.1 Bacteroidaceae bacterium
GCTGCAATAAAGTTCGGCAACAACCTGCTTGCCGACAACAAAGCATTCAAGCTTGTGATTACAGACGAAGCCGACCTCAGGGGCTTGCCACAGGATGTCATTGAGGCTGCAAAGAGCGAAGACACCACTTGGGTGTTCACCCTTGACAAGCCGAGCTGCATCCCATTCCTGCAGTTTGCCGACAACCGCGAGCTGCGCGAGAAGGTGTACAAGGCATACTACGGTCGTGGCGACAACAACGACAGCAACGACAACAAAGGAGTGATTAAGGAGATACTCACACTGCGCCAACAGAAAGCCAAATTGCTTGGTTTTGAGACATACGCGCACTTTGTGCTTGACGAGAAGATGGCAAAGACACCCGAGCCTGCTCTGGAGCTGATGATGAACATTTGGGAGCCTGCAGTAAAGCGCGCAGCCGAGGAGAGAGCTGAGCTTCAGAAGATTGCCGACCGCGAGGGTGCCGACATAAAGATTGAGGGTTGGGACTGGTTCTACTATACCGAGAAGCTACGCAAGGAGAAGTATGCCCTCAATGACGAGACCATCAAGCCATATTTCAGAATTGAGAATGTGTTGCAGGGCGCGTTCGACTGCGCAAGCAAGCTCTACAACATCAGTTTTGTGAAACGCAACGACATTCCTGTATATTACGAAGGCGTCGAGACATACGAGGTATTAGACAATAATGGCGAGCATTTGGGAATCTTCTACACCGACTTTTTCCCACGTGCTTCAAAGCGCCAGGGTGCCTGGATGACAAACTTTATAAACCAGAGAAACATTGGTGGCGAGAATGTGCGCCCAATGATTGTGAACGTATGCAACTTTACAGCACCACAGGGTGACACTCCTGCACTGTTGAACATTGACGAGACACGCACGCTGTTCCACGAGTTCGGCCACGCGCTGCACGGCCCGCTCACACAGACACACTACCCCAGCGTAAGCGGTACAAACGTGAAGCACGACTTTGTCGAGCTTTTCTCACAGATAAACGAGAAGTGGTCAATACACCCCGATGTTATGCCAACATTTGCAAAGCACTACATCACCGGCGAGGCCATCCCCGCCGAGCTCATCAAGAAGATGCAGAAGAGTTCACACTTCAACCTGGGATTCGAGACAACAGAACTTGTTGCTGCAGCCCTGCTTGATATGAAGATGCACCTTATCGAAGATTACACAGACTTTGACTGCAACGAATATGACAATGAGCTGCGTAAGGAACTTGGTTTCATCCCCGAGATTGAATACCGCTATCGCAGCACAAACTTTGCCCACGTGTTCAGCGGTGGATACGAGGTTGGCTATTACGCTTATCTTTGGGCCGAGGTACTCGACTGCGATGCATTCGAGCTGTTCCTTGAAAAAGGCATCTTTGATGCCGAGACGGCTGCAAGTTTCAAGCAGCTTATTGAAATGGGCGGCAGCAAGGACCCGATGCGTGAATACCGCCGTTTCCGTGGAGCCGAGCCCAACCCCGATGCACTGCTCCGCGCAAGAGGACTCATTTGACAATAACATAAGAGGCTGGGTCAAAAGTAATTTTGGCTCAGCCTCTTTATTGTAGGTGATTTCCCCGTTTTTACCTTCAGATTCTAAGAAAACATCATTTTGTACGCATAAATCCTTTATGCAGCCTGACAAGATTCTAAATATGCTCCAATAGGGGCAATAAAAAGTCTTTGACTGTTGTTATTTTCCGTTTTTCGGGCAATATACTTCCTTAGATTATGGGCTATGGCAACAAGTCCCCATTCGACAGAGACCTTTTCTGCCGATTTCAGTCTGAAACGCTTGAACCCGTGATTGAACTTTATGTTTCCGAACACAGCTTCGGGTTCTATCGGTCTCCGGCTTCTGTGCTCCAGCCCCTTTTCACTTGTCAGCAGTTCCCTTGCCATTGCCCTATATGCATTGTTCTTGTGGTTGACCTCTATTGTCCTTCGGTCTGCCTTACCTTTATAGCACATTCCCCGCAGCGGACATCTTGAACAGTCCCTTGCCATATATACGTTTTTGCTTGATATGTAACCCAGGTTGGATTTCTCTTTCTTATAATAGATGAAGTCAAGGTGTTGCCCCATAGGACAGACATAATAGTCCTGCTCCTTGTTGTAGTACATATTACCCGGCAGAAACGGATTGTCTTTGTACTTCCTTTTCATCTCAGCATGGAACATATTGTACTTTACATAAGGTGTCATACCATTGGCAAAAAGATACTCGTAATTCATTTCACTGCCATAGCCAGAATCTGCGACTATATCCTTGCTCTGCATACCATAGCGTTGTACAAAGGAGTCAAGGTATGGGGTAAGTGTGCCCTGGTCGTTAGGATTCCAGAAAATGCCGTAATTGGTGATGAACTGGTTCTCTGTGGATATCTGCACGTTGTATCCCGGCTTTGTTTGTCCGTTGTTCATCGCATCCTCTTTCATCCTCATGAAGGTAGCATCGGGGTCAGTCTTGCTGTAGCTGTTGCGCTCGCCAAGGGTTTCCAGGTGGCGGTCGTATTCATCAAGTTTGGATTTGCTCTCGCTTGCGGTCTTCTCTATGAGTCGGCGTCGTTTACCCTTGCTTATTCCCAACTCATCCATCTTGGAAAGAATCTTCTCTGCACGACGTTCGAACTCTTTCTGTGGCAACTCTTCGGGGATTTCAGCGCTTTCCTCTATGGCAAGTTCTTCTTCTGCAACAGAAAGGACACCACGCACCTTGTCAATCAATTTTGCCTTGTTCTTCTCGACGCTGCCTTTCCATACAAAGGTGTACTTGTTGGCAACA
>JAZRGF010000145.1:0-1041 GCA_045644005.1 Bacteroidaceae bacterium
CATATTCAGGAGCACAGTTCTACAATACCCTATATCATTACACACACCATCAAGTTCGCGGCGATTCTCCCACAATTTAAGATAAAATGACTGCATAATATCCTTAGCCTCGTCACAATTGCCGATATTGGCCATGACAATAGCGAAAAGCTTGGGATAAAGAGATACAAAACGCTCCTTGAATTGTTCTGCAGTCATTATTGATGAGTTGTTATATGCTTGAACTCCTTCCAACCGAGAGCGTTACGATAAGCATCCAAAGAACCTTCGGGAACAATGAGCACAGCGCGTTCCTGCACCGGCAGATGCCAGGAGTCATTAAAGACAGAACCAAAGTTCTTGCCCAGCAAGGGCGGTATTTCATTGGCACAATATATAAAGTCAATAGCCGGACAGTCATAGAAAGCCCCCTCTTCTATCTCCTCTATTGTTCCCGGCAACCACAGGGCAGTGAGATACTGCATTCCCCTGAAAGCACCCTTGGCAATTTTCTTTGGACGATATTCACCCAAAGCTTTATTGATTTGGCAATGACCGAGACCACACCCTGCAACAACAGCAAGGGTACTCTTTTCTATTATCACATAACCGTTACAGTAATATGTTGGATTCTCATTTGGCAGTTCTATTCTCTCGAGC
Source organism: Bacteroidaceae bacterium (assembly GCA_045644005.1). Lineage (GTDB taxonomy): Bacteria > Bacteroidota > Bacteroidia > Bacteroidales > Bacteroidaceae > HGM04593. Next base: position 640 of record JAZRGF010000145.1, read on the forward strand.
AAATTGCAACCGTCAAAAACAAGTACGTACTCCGAACCGGCTCCAAACTCCTTCAATGTAGAGGGCAATTTTGCATGACGCAAACCACTACAAAGCGAAAAAGCAGAACTTGCAATTCTCTCACACCCCTCTTCCACTACAAGAGAATCAATAGCACGGCATGCGCTGAATGCATATTTGCCAATACTCTTCACACTCCCGGGAATAACAAGAGTTCCACGTAGTCCACAGCCAAAGAATGCTCCATTCTCAATCTCTACCACCGATGACGGAATATCTACACTCCCCTTTTCAACTCCTTTAAATGCATTCCGTCCAATCACCTTAACACCTTCGGGAATTTTTGTTCTCGCACAAGCCTGCACCAAGCGGTCACTTGCGCTCTCAATAATGGCATTGCAA
>JAZRGF010000146.1:0-2541 GCA_045644005.1 Bacteroidaceae bacterium
TACTATGAACAAGGAAAAGGAGAAGCTTTTTAGCGATTTCTCGCCTGTATCGTCCGAGGATTGGAAAAACAAGATTGTAGAGGACCTCAAAGGTGTCCCCTATGACAAGAAGATGATTTGGAGAACCCAGGAGGGTTTCAACGTCAACCCCTTCTACCGTAAGGAGGATTTGCCTGCGGGCTGTGAGAAGCTGCTGCCGGGTGTGTTCCCTTATACACGTGGAAACAAGGCGTGCAACAGTTGGCTGGTGCGCCAGGATATAAAGGCCGGCGATGCAGCCGAGGCCAATGCCAAGGCAAAGGAACTCATTGCCTGTGGTGTCGACTCCATCGCCTTTGGAATAAAAGGAAAACTGGTGACTCCTGAATATATACCCGCCCTGCTCGATGGCATTGATGCCGAGTGTGTAGAGCTCAACTTCAATGTTTGCGTGGGTAAGGTCGTGCTTTTCACACAACTTCTTGTTGAGTATTACCGCCATCGTGGTTTTGACCTTGAGAAGGTGAGGGGCAGCATCGGCTACGACCCCATAGGCAAGGAGATGCTCTCGGGCAAGGTCAACGATTCATATACCGAGGTCATCAAGGCTCTTGTTGCCGAGACTGCCTCAATGCCAAAATACCGTTGCATTGCGGTGAACAGCGGCAAGCTCAACAATGCGGGTGCCTACATAACACAGGAACTTGCCTGTGCGCTTGCCTGGGGTAACGAGTATCTGCACGCTGCAACCGAGGCGGGTATCCCTGTAGATGTGGTTGCAAAGAAGATTAAGTTCAACATGGGTATATCGAGCAACTTCTTCATGGAGATTGCCAAATTCCGTGCGGCGCGTACACTGTGGGCAAAGATTGTCGAGCAGTATGAACCCGAGTGCCAATGTGCATGCAAGATGATAATCCATGCCGAGACATCGGAATTCAACCTCACGCTGTTCGATGTCTATGTGAACATGTTGCGCACACAGACCGAGGCAATGAGTGCCGCTCTTGCCGGTGTGGAGTCAATAACCGTTACACCATATGATGCTGTGTATGAGGCACCCACCGATTTTGCGGTTCGCATAGCAAAGAACCAGCAGCTTATCTTGAAACACGAGAGCCACCTCGACAAGGTTGCCGACCCAGCCGGTGGCTCGTACTACATAGAGAGTCTTACCGCATCCATCGCCGCCGAGGCATGGAAGCAGTTCCTTGCCATTGAGGAGGCCGGCGGTTTCCACAAGGCCGTTAAGGAGGACCGCATACAGGAGGCTGTGGAGACATCGGGTAACGAGCGCCGTGCCGCCTTTGCAAAACGCAAGGAGGTGCTCATAGGTACTAACCAATATCCCAACTTCAGCGAGCTCTCCGATGGCCGACGCCCTGCGTCAAAGGGCTGTAACTGCGGTTGCAACTGCGAGGGTACAAAGCAGACCGGCGGGCGCACATTGGCCATCAACCGTCTTGCCGAGGAGTTCGAACAGCTGCGCCTCGCTACCGAGGAGAGCGGCCGCCGTCCAAAGGCATTCATGCTCACCATCGGTAACCTTGCAATGCGCCAGGCAAGGGCACAGTTCTCATGCAACTTCCTTGCGGCTGCCGGCTACGAGGTCATTGACAACCTTGGCTTCGCAACAGTTGAAGAGGGAGTTGAGGCTGCAATGGATGCAAAGGCCGATATCGTTGTTCTCTGTTCAAGCGACGACGAGTATGCCGAGTATGCAATCCCTGCCTACCGGGCAATAGGTGACAAGGCAATATTCATTGTTGCGGGAGCACCTGCATGCACCGAGGAGTTACAGGCTGCGGGCATAGTGAACTTTATCAACGTGAAATCCAACGTTCTTGAGACCCTCAAGGCTCTGAACGCAAAGTTGGGCATATAAAATTTGACGTTATGAGAAAGAATTTCAACAACATAGACCTGTTTGGCTGCACAGTGGCCACAGGATGCTGCACAATGGCAACCGACAATAGTAACGTTTGGGAGACACCCGAACAGATAAAGGTGAAGCCCCTTTACACTGCCGATGACCTCAAGGAGATGGAGCACCTTGACTACGCGGCCGGCATTCCGCCGTTCCTGCGTGGCCCTTACTCAATGATGTATGTGTTCCGTCCATGGACAATACGCCAGTATGCGGGTTTCTCCACTGCCGAGGAGAGCAACGCCTTCTACCGCCGCAACCTTGCGTCGGGACAAAAGGGACTGTCGGTGGCATTTGACCTGCCTACACACCGTGGCTACAACCCCGACAATGAGCGAGTGGTGGGCGACGTGGGCAAGGCCGGTGTGTCAATATGCTGCATGGAGAACATGGAGCAGTTGTTCGACGGCATTCCGCTCAACAAGATGTCCGTGTCAATGACAATGAACGGCGCTGTGCTTCCCGTGCTTGGCTTCTACATCAACGCGGCTCTGGAGCAGGGCGCAAAGCTCGAGGAGATGGCGGGTACAATTCAGAACGACATTCTCAAGGAGTTCATGGTGCGCAACACCTACATATATCCCCCTGCATTCTCAATGCGCATAATAGGCGACATCTTCGCCTACACATCGCAG